>JAUSEJ010000425.1 GCA_030650265.1 Dehalococcoidia bacterium
GTGGGAGGGTGTCGTTGCTATCCTTCGTGACCGGCCATTCGACGACCGACGTTATCAAGACCATCATCGATCGCTACGGGAGCAATGGAAAAGGCTAGATGGGGATTGCCAGGGCTGCCCTTGTCATCATGCTCGGCAACGTCATCAGCCGGCTTCTGGGCCTCGTGCGTGAACAGGTCATTGCTGGGCTGTTTGGCGCTAGCAGCCAGGTCGACGCCTTTACCGCGGCCTCGCGTATACCTACCACAGTCTACGATCTGCTTATCGGCGGGATGATCTCGGCCGCCCTGGTTCCGGTATTCTCCGACTATGCCGGAAAGGAGCGGGAGGACGATTTCTGGCATCTGGTCAGCGTCGTTCTCAATGTCGCCGCTCTGGTCCTCGCTCTCGCCATGCTCGTGCTTGCCGTACTCGCTCCCCAAATAATGGGTCTGTTCGCCGCCGGTTACGAGGCCGATGTGCGCGAGTTATCCATCGGCCTCGTGCGCTACATGTTGCCGGCGGCTTTCTTCATGGGCGTCTCCGGCGTGCTTACTGCCGTATTGTATTCCCGCCAGAACTTTACACTTCCAGCACTTTGTATTGCCCTGTTCAACGCCAGCCTCATTGTGGCCGCTCTTCTCCTCCACGAACGCTTCGGTATCTACAGTCTCGTCGTTGGCATGGTGATGGGGACCTTCCTGCAAGCCGCCTTTCAGTTGGCCGGTCTCAGGGTACGAAGGCTCGCCCTCACCCTGAATTGGCGCGATCCCGGTCTTCGCCGCATCGTCAAACTGTACACCCCGGTCGCGCTCGGGTTGGTGGTATCTGCTGCCGGAATCGCCATCGACACGAATCTTGCCTCTCGCACGGGGGAAGGAAACCTCGCTGCCATGCGTTATGCGACCACCCTCACGCAGTTCCCTCTCGGTCTAATCGCCAGCGCCATCAGCTTCGCCGTGCTGCCGTCCCTATCTCGCCTCTCGGTGCCCGGGGAGACAGCCGGTCAAGTCGGTGAGGCGATGTCCAGATACAAAGCGACCTTTGCCCTTGGCTTCAAGATGACACTGCTCGCTATTCTGCCAGCGACTGTTGGACTAGTCGCCCTCCGTTACCCTCTCGTTCAGATAATCTTCGAGCACGGCAAGTTTACGGCTGCTGATACGGGGACCACTGCTCTTGCTTTTCTTGCCTATTCGCCTGGCCTGCCCGCTGCCGCCGTCGATCAGCTTCTCATCTTCGCTTTCTATGCCAGAAAGAATACCATTACCCCCGTCCTCGTTGGCGTCATGGGGGTTTGCGTCTACCTGATCGTCGGTTTGTCTCTCATCGGTCCCCTGGGTATGCCCGGTCTGGCCCTCGCCAACTCCGCCCAACTGATCTCCCACGCTCTTGT
>JAUSEJ010000429.1 GCA_030650265.1 Dehalococcoidia bacterium
ACAGTTTGGCGCCGAGAAACTGACGGTGCATGTTGAGCTACTCAGCCACGGCATTGTCATACTGGAGGGCCTCGATCTCTCTAAAATTCTGGCTGGAGAATATCAACTGTGTTGCTTACCGCTAAAGCTGGACACTCGCGACGGAGCGCCTGCTAGAGTGATATTAATAGACAAGTAGCGAGCACAAACCCTTGACATGCCTGGACAGTAGGCATATAATCTGGCGTATTGCAGACAGATTATATTTGGCATCCTGGATCATGGTCGCTGCTTTGGCGCCAGTACGCAGTCGGCACAATGTCCGGGCTGGATCCGGCATACGCAGCAGAACAGAAGAAGCCTATAGCCGAAGTCACCAGGGGGTGGCGCGGGGGAACCAACGGTTATTGGGGTGAATTCCCCTTCTTGGGGATAGGACAGCGGCCTTTTCGTCCGAACCCGTCAGCTTACCTCGCAGGTTTTGAGGGGGCCTACTCGAATGCCATATGTGCATCCGGGAGGCCTCTTTTTGTGTCTGAAGAAAGTGGCTAGCATGAGTATCGAACCCTATTTATCTTTGGCGCCGGTGGCGATCTTCTTGCTGGGGTCGCTTCTGGCGCCGCTAGATCGAAATCTTAACGGTAAGGCAGCGCATCTGGTCGCCCTGATCGGGAGCACACTGGGCGTCTTTGTCGCCGTTCGCGCCCTGCTTTTGGGTCTGACTCAAGACCTGCTAACCTTCCCCGTTGCGCCGTTTGCCAACCTGAGTTTTCGCATCGATCCCCTCTCTGCTTTCTTCTTACTTGTAATCTGCATCATCGCTGTCGCCTGTTCGATCTACGCCATCGGCTATGTGGGCAGTGGACACGGCTCGACTGTCGTTCTCGGTGCGGCGTTTAACGGGTTCATCGCCTGTATGATCTTAGTGGTGTTAGCCAGCAGCGTGTTTGCCTTTCTTTTCGCCTGGGAAGCAATGTCCCTGGTGTCATTCATACTGGTCGTCAACAATCATCGCCACAGTGAAGTCCGTCGATCCGGCTATATCTACCTCGTGATGACGCACGCCGGAACGGCGTTTCTCGTCGTCGGCTTCTTTGTCTTGTACGCATTTGCCGGCAGTTTGGACTTCGAGGGCCTGAGAACGGCTGCCGCGGGTCTTCCATCATTCAGTCGCGATCTCGTCTTTTTGGCAGCCCTCGTCGGCTTTGGCACCAAAGCAGGTATCATCCCCCTGCATATCTGGCTACCACGCGCCCACCCGGCGGCGCCAAGCCACGTGTCAGCTCTAATGAGCGGTGTGATGATCAAAACGGCGATCTACGGATTATTGCGTGTTTGCTGGGACCTGATCGGCCCCGGGCCCGCCTGGTGGGGAGGACTTATTCTGGCGTTAGGAGTGGTGTCGTCCGTTCTGGGCGTGCTTCACGCCCTAATGCAACACGATCTCAAGCGACTGCTGGCGTACCACAGTGTGGAGAACATTGGCATTATCCTGATCGGTCTCGGCGCGGCCTTTCTCCTTTTCCCGCTGGGTCAGCCGGTCCTGGCTGCCTTGGCTCTCCTGGCCTGCCTCTACCACGTGCTCAATCACGCCGTTTTCAAAGCGCTGCTTTTTCTTGGTGCCGGCGCTGTTCAGCATGTGACTCGCACGCGAGACATGGAGGCGCTGGGCGGTCTGATCCGGTACATGCCGTGGACGGCTGCAAGTTTTCTCGTCGGTGCGGTCGCGATCTCTGCTCTGCCGCCACTCAACGGTTTCGTCAGTGAGTGGCTGACCTTCCAGTCCCTGTTGGCTTTGGGCGCCAGTACAGCGAGCCCGGTTCTGGCGGTGGGCGCCGCCATCGCCGCGGGCTGCCTGGCGTTGACGGGAGGCCTGGCGGCGTTCTGCTTCGTAAAGGCCTTCGGCATAACCTTCCTGGGCATGCCGAGGAGCGATGCGGCGAAGGACGTTAAAGAGGTCGGGTTGCCGATGCTGCTAGGTATGGGCCTTTTGTCCCTGCTTTGCCTGGGTCTCGGCTTATTTCCCTCTATCGTGGTCCGACTGATCGATCCCGTCACGCTAGCGCTGGCGCAGGCCCCGGCTCAACCAATGCTGAGCATCCTGCCCGCGACGGCGTCAGCCGGCAGAGGCGCGATCGCCCCTCTTGCCATCTTCTGTGCGATCGCCGCTCTTGGCGGACTGGCGCTGATACTAGGCCGGGTTATCGGCGGCGTTGTGCGCACCCGCACGGCACCGCCCTGGAGTTGCGGCATTGAGCTTGAGCCATCAATGCAGTACAGCGCCACGGCCTTTGCCAAGCCAATCCGAATTATCTTTCGCTCTCTAATCCGTCCGTATCGAGAGGTCAAGCGGGAGCATAGCTCAGGAATCGATTATTTCGTATCAGGCGTTCGCTACGAAGGCGGGGTTCATCCTATTTATGAGCGGTATCTCTATCAACCAGCCGTACGTACCCTGCTCGCTATGGCCCGTCATGTTCGCCTGCTGCAAAACGGCAGCCTTCGAACCTATCTAATTTACATCTTCGCAACGCTCGTTGTAGTGTTGCTGCTCACGCGGTAAGGAGACGCCAGGTGAATCAGCTTGTTTTCCTTCTCATAGCCAACCTTGGCCTTGCTCTGCTGGCATCGCCACTACTCAACGGAATAATCAAATCGACGAAGGCTGGCTGGCAGATTCGGCGCGGCCCGGGAGTGTTGCAGCCGTGGTTTGACATTTGGAAGTACCTCGGTCGCGAGAGTGTCGTCTCAAAGCATGCTTCATGGCTCTTTCGCTTCGCTCCTTATGTCTACTTCGGCGCCCATTTGGCCGCTGCCGGTCTTGTGCCCACCATCATGATCTTCTCGCCTCTTGGTGGAGTCGGTGATGTCATCGTTCTTGTTGGTTTGCTTGCGCTGGCTCGCTTCTTTCTGGCGCTGGCGGGCCTGGACACGGGCAGTAACTTCGCTGGCATGGGCACGAGCCGGGAGCTCGCCTTCGCCGCCCTGGTTGAACCGGCGTTTCTGCTTGCCCTGTTCGCTCTGGCTATTCCCGCTGGCTCGACGGACCTGGGGGTACTTGTCGGCGACGGGAGTATCACTGTGAGCCGGATTTTGGCCATGGGAGCGCTGTTCATTGTGGCCATAGCCGAAACCGGGCGGATTCCCGTCGATAATCCGGATACCCATCTGGAATTGACGATGGCGCACGAAGGAATGCTTCTCGAATACTCTGGTCGTCCCTTGGGTCTGCTGCTTTGGGCTACCCACATCAAGCAGTTCGTGGTGCTGTCACTTCTGGTGGCGCTGTTTCTCCCCTGGGGCATCGGCCGGGAATTGACGGCCGGTGCAATTGCCGTCGGGCTTGCCGCTTACCTGACGAAATTGGTTGCACTAGGACTGGTCCTGGCTGTCGTGGAGACGGCCAATGTTAAGCTTCGCATCTTCCGCGTTCCCGAGTTGCTGGGAGCGGCAAGCCTTCTTGGCGTGCTGTCCATCACTTCAGTTTACTTGATTGGAGGCTAGGATGGCCACATTGGATATCGAGACCGCTCGCCGCATCGTGGATGGCATCGCCATTCTGCTTATGTCAACTGCCCTTGCTTCGGTGCTGACTCGAAGACTGGATAGGTCAATCTATCTGTTGGCCCTGCAGGGGTTGTTGCTGGCGGCCGCTACGACCGTCGTGGCCCTCAAGACGGGCACCGGTCATGCCTACTTCGCTGTCGCACTCACAGTTGCAGTGAAGGTTCTTTTGGTTCCCGGCATCCTTCTGTATGCCCTTCATGAGATCAGGATCAAGCGGGAGATCGAGGTTGTCCTCTCCCGCCGTCTGACTTTTCCCCTGGCGGTCGGACTGATAATGTTAGCCTACTACGTGGCCGGCCCCTATGCGTCGCTCGACGGATTTCTGGCGCGAAACGCCTTGCCAGCCGCTATGTCCACCCTACTCATCGGCCTGTTGACCATGCTCACGCGCAAGAAGGCCCTATGCCAGGTGGCCGGAATCGTTGCCATGGAGAACGGTCTCTACCTGATGGCTGTCGTCGCCACCCAGGGGTTGCCCCTGGCCGTCGAGTTGGGCGTCGCCGTCGATGTGGTGGTTGGCGTACTCGTTATGGGGGTGTTCGCGCGCCAGATTCATCGTACCTTTGATTCAACAAATACCGATAGGCTCCAATCATTGCGAGGGTAGTCAAATGGAATTACTTATTCTCCTATCCGCGCCCCTGCTAACCGGTCTGCTCTGCCGGCTTTTAACCGGCCCAAGCCGGGCCGGAAGGGCTAACGCCGTTGGCGCAACGGTCACGCTCAGCGCCGGATTGGCCTTGGTCTCCCGCGTTTTTGGCAGTGGCCCAATATTCGCCCTTGGCGACATGGTCTACATCGATGCGCTTGGCGCCCTCATCATTTTCACCATAGTAGTAATCGGCTTTCTGGCGGCGCTTTATTCCAACGGGTATTTGGCGCATGATGTCGCTGATAAGAAGATAACAGCCGATCAACTTGGCTGGTACTACCTGGGCTACCATGCCTTCGTTTGGACGATGCTGGTAACGTCGGTGGTGAACAATATCGGTCTTCTCTGGGTCGCCATCGAAGCCACAACGATCATTTCTGCAATTCTCGTTGGATTCTATCGATCCAAGGCCGCCCTTGAAGCCACCTGGAAGTATCTCGTTCTCTGCACGGTGGGAATCACCTTTGCCTTTTTTGGTGTGCTGTTGACTTATTACGCATCGATTCACGCTCTTGGCGCAGAGGCCGGCCTCACTTGGACGACATTGGTGGCCCACGCCGGCGAACTGGACCCGGGCTTGATGAAGCTCGCCTTCGTCTTCATTCTTGTCGGCTTTGGCACGAAAGCAGGCTTCGCACCGTTGCACAACTGGCTCCCCGATGCCCACAGTCAGGCGCCATCGCCGGTGAGCGCAGTCCTTTCAGCGGTGCTTCTGAAGTGCAGCCTCTACGGTATTTTGCGTTTCCATTTGATCATGCTAGGCGGGTCCGACCCCGAGTTCTCCTCTAGACTTCTTCTTGGCTTTGGTCTATTGTCCGTGGTCGTGGCCGTGCCGTTTATCCTCGTCCAGCGCGACTTGAAGCGCCTGCTGGCTTACCACAGTGTCGAGCACATAGGCTTGATCGCCGTCGCCATCGGACTGGGCGGGCCGCTGGCCCTATACGCCGGGCTGTTGCACTTGTTCAATCACGCTGTGGCCAAGGCGCTGCTCTTTTTCGTGGCTGGCAACTTATCGCAACGTTATGGGACAACGCAAATGACCCGTATCCGCGGCGCTATGCAGACCATGCCCTTGACGGGGACATTGCTTCTGATGGGCACCCTCGCTATTACCGGGGTGCCACCGTTCGCCATATTCGTTACAGAGTTCGGCATAGTCGGCGTGAGCTTTGCCCGGGGTAACTACGTAGTAGCGATTGCTCTGGTGATCGCCCTGGCCATCGTGTTTGCCGGTGCTTTCGGACATGCCATGGATATGGCTCTTGGAAGGCCATCACTGCGTTTGTCTCCGGTAGGTGTCGGGTCCTTAGGCGTGATAGCTCTCGTCATTCCTGCTGTTTTCATGTTTCTTTTTGGTGTCTATGTGCCGACGCCAGTAAGCGAGGCCTTGCAGCAAATTGTGCTCATCTTCGGGGGAGGTAAAGTGTAATGGTTACGCCAGAAGGAGTGCAAGATGAACTTGCGGTCCAACTTTGCCGCCAGCTTGACGCCGATTCGGTTGTCGAGCGACAGGCCAACGGCGATATTCGTATCAGTACGCCGGTGGGCCGGCTTGTCGATACCTGTGTTGTGGTAAATTCGCGATTCTCGGCTCCGCTCGCCACCATGGTCGGCCTGGACGATCGGATTGCTGCCGGTGTGTTCCGCCTGGTCTACGTTTTCTCGGTGGGCAACAAGTGGGTGTCGGTGGAGACAGAGATCGATCCCAAACACCCGATCTTTCCCTCCGTGACACCGGGCGTGCCGGCCGCCCATTGGTATGAGCGCGAGGTCCAAGACCTGCTGGGGCTGGTTCCGGCAGGCCATCCCGACCCGCGCCGGCTCGTATTGCACGACGATTGGCCGCCGGGCGTTCATCCTCTGCGCAAGGACTTCGACCCGGCCATACCTGTACCCCGGGTCGAAGGCGCCAGGCATCGGTTCCACAATCTCCACGGTGAGGGCATTGTCCAGATACCGGTGGGGCCCATCCATGCCGGCGTCATCGAACCGGGGCATTTTCGCTTTGCCGCCGTAGGCGAGGTCGTACTCCACCTCGAGACACAGTTATTCTACTCGCACCGCGGTCTTGAGAAACTGGCCGAGGGCAAATCCATAGACCACGTTCTGCAGATCGCCGAGCGTGTCTGCGGCGCCTGTGCCTTTTCAAATGCCGTCTCTTATAGCCAGGCCATTGAATCGCTCGCCGACGTCGCGCTTCCCCCAAGGGCAGCTTCTCTCCGGACTCTCTTCCTCGAGTTGGAGCGTTTGTACAATCACATTGGCGATTTGGGAAATATCTGCGCCGGCGTTGGTTTTGCGGTCGGGACTAGCCAGGGAGGACGTCTCAAGGAAGATCTGCAACGGCTGAACGAGCGACTTGCGGGCCATCGCTTTCTGCGTGGCATCTGTCGAATCGGTGGGGTGCGACGGGACATCGGCGAAGCGGGAATTCGTGACGCGGCTCAGACACTTAGACGGGTGGAATCCGAGTTCCGAGACTTCATCAATCTGATCATGGGCAAGGACTCGTTCTTAGAGCGCCTGGAAGGCACGGGAATTCTGCCAATGCAGGCTGCCCGCGATTTGGGCGCCGTCGGCGTGGCGGCGCGGGCCAGCGGCGTCGACCGTGACGCGCGTCGCGACCATCCACATGCCGCTTATGCCCCACTCGGTCTGGAGGTGCCGGTGCAAAGCTCGGGCGATGTCCGGGCGCGAGCCCAGGTACGGATAGAAGAAACATACGTTTCTTTCAGACTCGCTGGCCAGATCATTTCCGGACTGCCCGACGGACCGTTATTCACGCCGGTTCATGATGTCCCGAGCTACGCTGTTGGCATCGGCGTCACCGAGTCGCCGCGGGGCGAGAACGTCCATTGGGTGAGGACCGGGTCCGACAATACGATCGACCGCTGGCGCATCCGTTCGGCCTCGTACTGCAACTGGCCGGTCG
>JAUSEJ010000448.1 GCA_030650265.1 Dehalococcoidia bacterium
GTAGGGGGGATTGCCCAAAACTATGTCGAAGCCGCCAGTCGCCATAACCTCGGGAAATTCGTTGGCCCAATTGAAGGGGCGTTTCTTCTGCCATGCATCGCCGAAATATGGGTTAAGCTCTGCCTCTCCGCCGGAGACGAGAGAGTTGCCTACCTTGATGTTCTCGTTTAGAATCCGGGGAAGCTTCTTGTTGCGGGAATCGGCGAAGGCCTGCATGGTTAGATTAACGGCGGCGATTTCGGCTGCTTCGGGGTCAAGGTCCACGCCAAACAGGTGCTCCCGCAGGATCACATCGGGATAATCGGTCACGGGCTCGGGTAGATGCTTGATATCTTCAAGAGTGTCAAACAGTCGAAATTGGGCGGCATTGGCCAGCATGCGGGCCTGCTCCTGAGCGATGCTCTCGTTGAAGCGGCGGTAGAAAGCTGCCAGCACCTGGTAGGCGTAAATGAGGAAGGAACCGGAGCCGCAGGCGGGGTCCAAAATGGCCAGTCCCCGGACCTTCTCGATGGCATGGAGGCCGTGCTCCTCCTCCATCTCCTTGAGGCGGTGGCCCAGTGTGTTGTCGACGATGTACTGCACCACCCAGCGGGGCGTGTAGTAGATGCCGTGGCCCTTCCGTAAGTCACGACGCTCCTCGTCCTCAACCTGGCCGTTGCGAAACGTCAGCTTGGTGCCGAGGTAGCTTTCGTAGGTGCTGCCGAGGATGTCCGAGGTGAATTTCCGGAAGGAGATGTTGTTCATCTCCTCGATCACCTGAGCGAGCGTGTCATTGGGAATAACTACCTGCTCGCAAGGGTGGCCAGGAGCAAACAGCGTTGTGTTGTGGTGCTGGTCCATCATTTGGGATAGGTCGGCAAAGGCCCGCGTCAGATGATCGGGCCGGGCATAGGCACCCCGACTGCGATATTCGGCCAGCGTTGAGTCGAGCAGGTCGTGAACGAGAAGAACCTCTTTGTCGTCGCCGTAGCGAATCAGGATGAGTCGGTCGAGGATGCGCTGAACGACCGCCATGAGTTGATCGAAGTTTAAGTTGCCGTCTTCGTGAAGAAGAAGCGGGTTGCCGGCGTTGTGTTCGCGTATGGCGTTCGCCAATCGCAGGCGCCAGCGGCGAAGGGCGGCAAGGAACTCCAGGTCCACATCCTTCTTCGCCAATTGGCCTTCCCACCAGGCAAGGCTTCCACGTTCTACCTCGGCTGATGACAGGCGCCAGAGCA
>JAUSEJ010000458.1 GCA_030650265.1 Dehalococcoidia bacterium
TTGATCTATGCCTGCTAATTCATGGTAGAATATAGGCGAAGTTCGAGGCAAGGAGAGATCATTGAAGGTTCTTGGCATCGTGGGAAGCCCCAGGGCGGAGGGAAACACCGATCTGCTGGTAGCGCGCGTGTTGATGGGCGCGGCGGTTGCCGGCGCCCATACCGAGAAGATATCTCTCAGCAGCCTCAGCTATCGCCCCTGCGATGGCTGCGACTCCTGCAAGACGACGGGCGTCTGTATCATCGACGACGACCTACAGCAGGTTCACAGGAAGCTCGCGGAGGTTGACGCTCTGGTTCTCGGCTCCCCGATATACTGGAACGGTCTGACCGCCCAGACCAAGGCCCTCATCGACCGTTGCCAGTGTTTTTGGAACCTCCGCATCGTGCTACATAAAGCTTACAGCGGGCCAAAACGCCCGGCCCTCTTTGTCTCCCTCGGCGGTCAGAGACGTCCCCGTTTCGAACTGGCCATCCCGACTGTCAGGCTATGGTTCAGTATCCTTGGCTTCGCCTACACGGGCCAGCTTCTCATTCCTCACGTCGAGTCGCCCGGCGAAGTGGTCGATCGCGACGACATCTGGCGTCAGGCGCTGGACATGGGCAGCGATCTCGTCTCACATCACTAGCGATCCGTCATGCCGCCATCGATTATTACCGTGGTTCCTGTAAAGTAGCTGCCCGCCTCCGAAGCGAGCAGTATGGCAATCCCCACAACCTCATCCGGCCTTGCCAGCCGGCCCAGAGCAGTGTCACCCTTCAACATCTCGAGGAGGGCCGGGTTGTTCCTGAGACCGGCAGTGAACTCGGTTTCGACGTAGGCCGGGGCCAGCGCATTTACCAGGATATTATGGCGGGCCCATTCCAGCGCCAATACCTTTGTAAGCTGCACTATGGCCCCCTTGGTCGCCGAATACACGGAGAGTCGAGGCAGACCAACTAAAGCGCCCACCGAGGCCATATTTATGATCCGGCCGCCATTCTGCTGAATCATGACCTTGCCGACGGCCTGACAGCACAAGAAGGTGCCTTTGAAGTTGACGGCAACTACCTGGTCGAACTCTTCCTCGGTGACCGTCTCGGACCGCTTGTAAAAGGGGCTGATACCGGCGTTGTTAACGAGTATATCAATTCGGCCGAAAGACTCTAATGATTTTACTACGAGATTCTCCACCCCGTCCGCCTTGCTGACGTCAGTCGCCACCGCCAGTGCCCTTCGTCCTCGCTGCCGCACTTCATCAGCCACCCGTTCTACGTCGGCCAGGCTACGACTGGTGACCACGACGTCGGCCCCGGCCTCCGCATAGCCCAGAGCGATCTCTCTGCCCATTCCCCGGCTCCCGCCTGTCACTAGTGCCACTTTGCCAGCAAGGGAAAACCTATCTAAACCTGTCAAATATTTCCCTCCTAGAACATTCAATCAACTGCTATCGACTATGGACCCCTCGTCAGGACTTGAGGCTTGAGCCGGCACCTCCGGAGGACGACCGGCTAAAGCCTCCAGTCCTGGGGACGATGACTGCTGGTGCGAACCACCGCATAACGCGTTACTGTGTCGAGAAGAGTTCCAGCCCCACACCCCGGAATGATTCCTCCCTGACCTTGCGCAGGTGGCTGCCAAGCCATTTCTGCACAATTCTGTCGGTATCCCACCATGAGCCAGGAATCGTCCATATTCGCCTGTACGTATTAGAAAGATCCGCGAGGGATCGCTCGGTTCCGGCACGGTCTACGGGCATGTTCGCCGGAAGCAGGCCAATAGGCGTACTTCCGCGATAGTAGTAGCTGAAGATCGGGTCCGGAAAGTTGAGCAAAATGTAGTCCCCGCTCTTCTCTTGCGTGCGAATCTCGTTTACGAGCTCGCGCCAGCCCGGGCTCTTGGCAAATTCAGGGTCAAAGTAGTAGTTCACCATCGATAAGAAGGCGACCGATCCCAACAGCACTACTGATAGCGTTACGCCCACCCAGCGCCAGGCAACCAAACTCACCGCGCCCAATGCCGCGAGGAGGGCAAACGACGACACGAAGATTACAAGGTGACGCTCGTCGAACATCGGGCGCCACAGGGATAGGCCGTAGAGCAGCACTGCCGGCGCCATAAGATAGAGGCCGCTTACAACGAACGTCCACCTCGCGCTTGTTCTAACGAATCTTGCCAGCCCCATAAGCGCAAACAGCAATACCAGAACCACGACCATCAACACCGCAGAACGCGACTCCGCATCGATCGTCGTCCCCGCACCCACGGTGACAAGGGTGCGCTCTAAAACCGTTGAAAAATCCACCTGATCAATCCAGGTGACCGAATGCGACCTAATCGGACTGATTGCCCACCAAACCCAGGGCAAATAGGCAACCACTAACAGGGCCTGCGCCGAGAACCAACGACGCGCCCGCGCCAATCGATCCTGGCGGTGCAGCAACAAGAGAAGTAGAACAACGATGTTCTCCGTCAATACAACGTAGATAGCTGTGTAGTGGGTGAGCATGGCGGCATAGGTTACGACGACAAACACGCACCACTTCCATGCCTTCGACAGATCGCGCAGGCTCAGAGCCATCGATGCTGTCGTGAGGCAAGCCAGCATGATGTAGCTTCGGGCATCTTGCGAGTACCACAGGAGAAAGGGGTTAATGGCAACGAAGAAGGCGGCAAGTAGCCCAACGCTCGCAATCGGATAGCCAATCGCTTTGTCAAAAACCTTCACGTCAGTTTCTCTGCCACCCTGATACCCGGCCAACCTTCTGATCAGAATCCTACCGAAAGAGAAAGTCGCCGGCACCAGTAGAACCCCAAATGCCACCGAAGGAAATCGGACGGCAATCTCGCCATCCCCGGCAATCCGAATCCAGAAATGCAATAGGGTGTAATACAGCGGCGGATGCGGCTCGGTTGTGGCAAGTAGGTCGAACAAGCGGCCAAAGTCCCAACGGGAAACCATTACACTGAACGCTTCGTCGCCGCGCAATGACACATAGTCCAGGCGCGCCATCCGCAAGACGAAGGCAAGGAGCGCCATGAGCGCCGCTAGGAAAGTTGTTTTCTTGGCCACAACTTGACTCCGCCGAGCAGCACTAGTGAGGCGAGCAGCGTCAGGACAGTTACTCCGGCGCCAAACTTCACGGAGACCGGCTCGAAGTTCATCTCTATGACATGCTTGCCAGGTTCAAGTGGGACGCCTCGAAGGGCGACATCGGCTCGCAAGATGCTCGCTGGCTTGCCATCCACCTTGACTACCCAGCCAGGGTAGAAGACCTCGCTCACGACGAGGATGCCCGGACTGTCGATCTGCGTCTCGATCAGCAATCTATCCGGGCTCTTCTCGACAAAGGTTGCTTCCGATGGCCTCGCGCCTGGCCCTGGCAGCTTCAGTCCCGGATTCTCTGCCAGGATGACCGTCTTGTGCAGGTCAAAGCCGTCAGCGCCCAACATTGCCAGGGCCTTTTCGTCGTTCGGCTCCACCGTGGCATCATGAACAACCGAAGCTCTGGGCAGCGGATCGGGCAACTCATAAAGGTTCATCTTGTCATCCGACATGACCTTCTTGCTACCAGGAAACCCGCCCCGCCAGGTCAGTAGGTACCGGACGTTGAGAATCTGCCACCATCGCTCTTCCGGCAGTTCAGATAGTACTTTATATCTCTCGACCTCAAGGGGACTGGAGCCATTGATGTCCTCTATGCCGTAGACGAGTCCATAGTTTAGGGGCACTTGGAACTCGTTGAAGACCCTCCCTCGCCTGGTGTTCTCCTGCAGATAACGGATCAAAGGGGTCGACACGTAGTGCTCCTCGGGCTTCTTCTCTTCGATGTTTGTCTTCCAGTTCACCGAGAACAGGTCAAATGCAATGAGCGCCAGGACGGCCAGAGAGAATAACCCAACAGGTAGTCCCCTTCCTCTGGCCCTCAACAAGAGAAAGCCGACAATAAGCATAAGGAATAGGAAAGATATCATACTCACTTCACCGCTGATCTTGTCGTAAAACGGTTGAACCATAATCACGACAGCAAGCAAAGCAAAAGCGCCAACGGCGCTCAGCAACAGCACCCTGGCCGCCTTGGCGATCCGGGCAGGGTCGAACTGCCGGTCTGTCAAGAGCAGAGCCCCGTATCCGGCAAGTTGAGCGGCTGCGAAACTCGTCAGGTAGATGGATCGCTCCTGATCGCGGAAAGTGCTGAAACCGGGAGCCAGCAAGTAGAACAAGCTGTAAGTGAATGTGTGACCGCCAAATGCAAGAAAGAAGGCCGATCCTGCCAGAAACGCCCAGAAGAGCACCTGGCGAGACGGCCGGAACTGTACCGCCATCCACGCTAGAACCAATGGGAGTATCCCGATATACATGGGAGACCAGAGAGAAACCGATCCCGGCAGGACAATCTGGAGAATATCTTTTAGGGGAAACCCCCAGCTTGTGAAATCGTAGGTGAGCTTCACTCTCGACGACACCCGCATCAACTCGTAGGTGGGCAGAAATTGTACCGCCGCGAGGGAGATTCCTACCACCAGCATGACCGGTAGAACCCAGACAGCCGACAGGGCGGTGCGCCGTCCTTGGTCGAAGTACACCTCGGCCAACCTGAAGACCAGATAGGCTACGGTCCCGTAGATTACATACATATACGCCTGGGGATGACCGGCAAGCGCCGACACGCCGAGAAAAAGTCCGCCGGCAACCGTGGAAGCCAGTCGTGATCGGAACGGGATGCCAGGGCGAGTGGCCAGATGAGCAAAAAGCAGAATCAGAGGTAGCCAGACCTCGACCTCGAGAATGGACAACTGTAAAGGGGGATAAGAAGTGAGATAGCCACCAAAGGCGAAAACCAGGCCAGCGACTGCGGCGGCAAACCGGTTCCTGAGCCTAACCATGCCAAAGGCGTAAGTGAATACAGCGGCGAGAAAGATGTGAAAAACCGCCTCGAACTCTACCGCGATAACTGGATAGCGAGCGCCCGCGATCAAGGTCGTGACCCAGCCTAGAGGATAGAACACCGCCGATTGGATATCGGCCACAAACGGATGTCCGCCATAGGCGTATGGCTGCCAGAGAGGAATCCGGCCTGCGAACAGTTCCTGCGCCCGAAAGAAAGCGAAGGAGTAGAACTGCTCGATGAAGTCGCCGGACGGGAAAGAGGCGCGGTTGGCCGCATCGGGCGTTATGATTCGCCAATAGAAGAGACAAGTGGCAGCGAAGAAGCTCGCTATAACGGCGGCGTCCGGCCAAACCCTATCCAAAAATCTCTGCAACCCGGCTATCCTAGTCCCATTTCGCGGAACCGACTTCTCGCCGGGCGCAGCTAGATCCACCATGCAATTCCCCGCCTCGATCTGTTCCAGTTAAGAGGTGACACGTACCGGCAAAGCCGACGAAGGCGATTATAACCATTTCGCCAGGGCTTGTCCACACGTTGGATTGAGCGCCAGGCTTGTGATTCGCCCTTCACTATTCCCGAGACTCCGTTTGATTGCCCAAGGCCAGGCGGTCGGCTATAATGACTACCAACATCAGATCATGTCGGCACGAGGGGGAAGACTTGTTCGATATTTATTTAGACGAGGAATTGTGCACGCAGTGCGGCCTTTGCGAGGATGATTGTGTGCGCGGTGTGTTCCGGCAGGAAGCCGATGGCAGGATGGTCGTGACCAACGAAGAGCAGTGTATACTGTGCGGCCACTGCGTTGCGATCTGCCCAACTGGCGCTATCACTCATGGCACGCTGGGCCAGGACGGCTTTGAAGAGATCACGTCGGAGATGGACGTGGATCCGCGGCGTCTGCGCGACTTATTGCGCCGCCGGCGCTCGATGCGAGCCTACCTGGAGCGGCCAGTGCCGCGAGCGGTGACGGAAGAGTTGATCGAGATGGCACGTTGGGCCCCTACCGGCTCCAACAGCCAGAAGGTGGAGTTTACCGTCATCGAAGATCGCGATACGCTGCAAAAGCTGGACGATGGGACTATGGCGATCCAAGCAGAGACTTGGCGCCGGGTGTCCGATCCCGAATCGATCAAAAGGCGTACTGCCAGAGTGGGAGTCGAGGCTGTTCAGCAACTTCTCCTGCGTCTGGCGCCATTGGAGCAGATGGTGAAACGCTACCACCAGGGGGAGTCAGTCGCCCTTTGGGGAGCGCCTGCACTTCTACTGGCCCATACGGCGTCGGCAGAATACTTTGGGCGGGATGACTGCCTATTCGCCACTTACAATTTCATGCTGGGCTGTAATGCGAGAGGGCTGGGAACCTGCCTGATCGGCCTGGTGGTGCTGGCCCTTCCCTCCAGCGAGGCCCTCACCAGGCTTGTCGATCTGCCCGCCGGGCAAACAGTTCACGCCGCCTGCGTCTTCGGTTACCCGCGCTACCATCACCAACGATTGGTCCCGCGCAACCCGATACCAACAAGATGGCTCTAATTCTGGGTTAGTCGTTTCGATTGGCCTCGAGGCGAGCCAGGAAGAATCGTCGTCAGAAACGCCTCGATCGGCCACCAGTTG
>JAUSEJ010000469.1 GCA_030650265.1 Dehalococcoidia bacterium
CCGCCGATTCTCCGGATCATACGGACCATGACGGCAATGCCCACCAGATTGGTGGCTATGCCGAACGCCATTAACGGACCTCGGTTATCGTTCAGAAATACAGCGGCCCCTGACAGGCCTAGTACAGGCACCGCGTCGGCAAGGTGGTGAGCACAGCAGGCGATCATAGATACCGTCGATGTTCCGGTGCCCGCTCCTGTCAAGGCATTGGCGGAACGTAAGCTCTCGCGTCGCTTCAGTTCCCCACGCGCATAGGCGAAAAGGCCAATTTGGATACCGAACCCAACGGCAATAGGGACGACAAAATACCAGTCTCCGCTCACCTGTTCCATGGCATGCCCGAAGTCCTGCGTGATTCCTATTATGAGAATGTAGAGGGAAGCGAGAAGGGCTGAGGCACTTATTCCAATGCAAGTTGGCCAGGCAATCGCCCTGATGCGTTTCAACATTGTCGATGTTTCTCCGCCTGTTACTGACTTGAACTGGCTGTACTCTCAGCTTGCCTGAGCCGTGGTAGAAACATGGGCGTTTTCTGCCGGTAGCTCCGGTATCCATCCCCGAACGCCTCCCCCCATTCGCTCCTCTCGTCTCGCAAGACGGAAGTAGGTGTAGAAGAGAATGGGCCACATCAGTACTGTAACGATAGTCGGCCAGTGAATGAGTAGGGAGAGCGTGATTAGGAGAATACCCGTATATGGTCTTCTATTGAGTGATTTCCCAACGGATCGTCTTCTTCTCCGTGACACCGGCAAGGTCGCTGATTACCCATTCCACATATTTGGCATCGGCGTTTATCACGGGTTTCCCGGTGGAATCAGTGGCGGGAAAATAGAGCGGGCCGAAGCCATGGTGGCCACCGCCGGGCGGATCCCATCTACTCGCCTTCACTTGTTGACCGCTGTCGTTGGCCAGGGTGCTCACCCCGGCCAGATCGTAGTCGTCGAGACTGCCCGAATGGATGTCCATCTGTATTTTAAACCGGACGGGCTCTGTGGTAGAGCGGGACGGATTCAGCCAGGTTGCCGTCAACTCGATCTCGCCTACCTGAGCTTTCTGAATGAGCGCCGACACAGGGAGAGCATCAGCCGTTTTCTCAGGCGTCGTTGTCGAACCCAAGCCACATCCGCTGAGAGTCACCAAAGCGACGGCCCCGATTATCACTATCAGTACCACACGACTTCGTGCGAGTAAGCTGTTCACTCTGCTACCTCCCTCTGCCCACCCGGTGGCATTGCATGCTTCGAGTGTAGCACTTGAAGCCAAAGGCGAGATTAGAATTCGCCCCTAACCATGGGTGAATTCGCGAGATTGTTGTCATGAACCGCTGGGTTGGCCAATATCCTTCGTCTGCACGTAGTCGCCGTGCCAGGAGTGGTACCAGACCTGGCCGTTGTACCGGTTCACACTGA
>JAUSEJ010000477.1 GCA_030650265.1 Dehalococcoidia bacterium
TCAATAAGAACCCGGCGGCTGACGACAACGAAGACTCGGGACTTCTTGGGATCAGCGAACGATGGATTGACAACGCGGTACAATTCGCCGCGCTTCATGGAACGATCTGGTAGGAGAGAACGTCCGCGGCCTCATCGTTAAGGCGGTCCGCCAGGCGATTGATCGTCTCAAGGTCTTTGGCGTTCTGCCTGTCCCGGATTGTCTGAGCAATATATTTGCGCAAGACGTTCTCAATGAACTCGGAACGGTTCCTCTCCGGCGCCGATTGTTCGTCGATGGCTCTAAGGATGTCTTCCGACAAAGTGACTGAAGTCTTTACTTTCATACCACCAATATACTACCAGTAGTCCTCTTTGTCAATCATAGGTGGCCCCTATTCGTGCAAACCATATCCCGCCGGGAGAGAGTACATGAGAAGGGGAAGACACCACGACCGGGGATCATCATATCGTCTCAGTACGGTCCCTCTGCACTGGCGTTCAGAGTCAAGGTATGATATGATTGTGTAGTAGACATTAGGGGATTAGTAAGCATGACTACACGAGCATATAGCACCTTGGGGCAGCGAGCTTACGGTGAACCTATGGGCATTCGTCTGGTCACCGCTTTGGAGAGCACAGGTGCCGATCTGTTTACAACAACTCAAGCGGTTCGCCAGGGAATGGAAATTGGGCTTTCCGCCGGCCACACGGCGACGCTTCTCCATCACCTTTCGGAGGGAGGACGGATCAGCCGCCTGAAGAAAGGCGTCTATGCTATCAACGACCCCGCGTCAAGAATGCCGAAGCCGCATCCATTTGCCATAGGAGGGGCTATGGTCGTTCCCTCGGCGGTCAGCCACTGGTCAGCTCTTCAGCACTGGGGACTGACCGAGCAGGTTCCGTCGACCATTACCCTGTCGTCGCCCATCAGGACATTCCCTCCGGACGATGAAGGCCCTAGCATCACCCGTCGCCATGCCTGGATGTTCAGTGGCTTGCGCTACGAGTTCATCGCGATCACTAGGCCGCGTTTCTTTGGCGACGTCGAGGTTTGGGTCAACGAACGCGATCGAGTGTCTATCTTTGACCGGGAGCGGGCTCTACTCGACACGTTCCACCATTTCCATATCTTCGGATCGCTGTCCGTGGCGCTAGAGATACTCGAGACCCATCTGGCCGACCTCGATATCGACCGTCTGGTCCGCTATGCAGAGCGCCTCGGGATTGCGGCGGTAGTGAAACGAATCGGTTGGGCACTAGATTACTTTGGCGCTTCGCCAGAGATTCTGGAACCTCTCCGAGCCTACCCGTCTAAGGGCGATTCCCCGTTGGATCCTGGTCAACCGGCGCTTGGCCGCCATAATCGGGACTGGCGTGTCATCGAAAATTTGAATCATGGCCGCTGAGAACAACAGGTCTGCCCAACCATTGCGTCTACGAATAGCAATCGCGGCGCGCACTGCCGGGAAACCGCAGTATGTTCTGGAGAAGGATTATGCGTTGAGCTATCTTCTCGCGGGGATCGCGGCGGTTCCAGCACTTCGCGAGGGTCTCGTTTTCAAACTGGAGGAGGTAGCGACCGAGAAACTACGCGCATTTCTCCAGTCCCGGCAGCACTTGCAGGAGCGAGGCTGGCTTCGGAATCGGCCTCGCGATCTGTACGATCTGTGGCGCCTTTGGCAACAGAATCATCTGACAATTGACTGGCTGGAGGTCGGCCGGCTATTGGCTCCCAAGGCCGCAGCATACGGACTCGAATTCAGTGGGCCGGCCGATTTTCTCGATGATCGGGTATTGCAGGGGATTCGCCGCGATTGGCAGGCGCAGCTTGCCGACTTCGTAACCGATCTGCCGTCTTTCGAGGAGTGTATTACGGCCCTTCCAGACATCCTTGATGCCACTCTCGCGTAGTTGTTCTTTGGCTTCCTAGTCACTAGTCGCATTCATTGTATGCGGAGCGGAGATAGCTGTTTCTATGGCAGGAACAGCAACAATTGAGGGCAAAACCTGGTCAAGAATATCGCCACTGGCGCAGTTGACCGGATCGAGCGCAGGTGCTATGATGTTAGCACGTTTCCTATTGCCAGCCTCAGCGGCTTGGATGACGGGGGTGCATAGTGGCGGATAGGCCGCAGCGAGGTTCTACCATTACTGGCGCCTATTCGTGCCCGGCAAGTCCAATTGGGAGAGTGTACAGATGAAGACTAGACTCCACGCAATCCTCGCCGTCCTCTTCATCATATCCCTGATTTCCTTTCCATCGCCGCCAAGTGCTCCAAGCACATACGCCCAAAATCGATCCGCGCAAACTGACATATCTACCCCAACGGACGATAAATCACGTGTGGCCGCGGCGCTGCAAAGCTCACCGGTGATGTTCATCGAGAACGTGGGCCAGTTCGACGAAGGCGCTCGCTTTCAAGTGCGGGGGAGCGATTCTACCGTCTATCTGGCCAATGATGCAATCTGGTTTACGTTGCAAGAACGACCTCAGAAAGAGAAGTCTTCCACTGG
>JAUSEJ010000481.1 GCA_030650265.1 Dehalococcoidia bacterium
CCAGGCGCAGGGACAGAGGCAGTGGCCCGGTTTGTTCGACAGCAGCGATCTCGATGTCTTGACTTTCTTCCTCGGCCGGATCACTACGCATCTTTCTAAGCTGATCGATGACCTCAGTCCTGGTTCGACCCCGCAGGGCGAAGATCAGGAACGGATCGCCGTCGAAGGCTTCGGCGAGGATGAAGAAGACCGCCGCCACGTGCTTGCAGGGATTGGCCCAATCGGGGCAAGAGCAATCAGTTACCAGGTCTTTGATAGACATGGGAAACAGTGGAACTTTGGCCGTGGCAAAGGCTTCCTCGATGTCAGGGGGCATCTCTCCCGCGAGCAGCTTGGCCATGAAGATGGCCTGCTCGGACATGGCCTCCAAGGCCCTGGCCCAATCGGTGTCGTTCAGGGGGTTGAGGCGGATTTCGACCTTGTAAGGAGTTGGGCGGCTTCCTTGCACTTTGGCTGCTACCAGCCCTGGTGTAATGCTGAGGGGCAGCACCTGTCCCGACCGCGCATAGCTCTTGCCACGGCTAAGTCGCGGTCCCATGCCGAACGATTGAAGTAACTTGATGAAGCGTGTCGACCACCAGGTCTCGCCGATATTGCCGCGCTGGCTTTTGGCCTTTATTCCCTCTTTGGTGGGCTTCGGGCGAGACGGCTCGTAGTTATCCCACTCTCCCCATCGTCTTGACATAAGCCTACCCCCTAATCGGTCTCACCTACGGCATCACTGCCAAGGGAGATCAGGTCCCGCAACTCTGTAGTCGATAGCTCGGTAAGCCACGTTTCGCCGGCGCCCATGATCTTTTCGGCTAGCTCTTTCTTCTGCTCGATCATGGCGTCGATGCGCTCCTCTAGGGTCCCCTGACAGACGTATTTGTGAACCTGCACGTTCTTCGTTTGGCCGATTCTGAAGGCCCTATCTGTTGCCTGATTCTCCACAGCGGGATTCCACCAGCGATCGAAGTGGAAGACGTGGTTTGCTCCCGTGAGGTTCAAGCCAACGCCCCCGGCTTTGAGCGAAAGGATGAATATCCGGGGCGCAGGACCGGCGCTCTGAAAGTTGGCAACCATGACATCTCTGGTTTTACGAGGAGTGCCGCCGTGCAAAAAGAGAACTTCTTGCCCGAAATATTCTTGCAAGTAGCCCTTCAGCATCTGGCCCATTTCGGCAAACTGGGTGAACACCAGGGCTTTATCGCCGACTTCGATCACTTCCTCCAGCATCTCCGTCAGTCTTTCTAGCTTACCGGAGCGTTCGGCCAGACTGCTATGGTCTTGCAGGAAATGGGCGGGATGATTGCAGACTTGTTTGAGCCGCAGCATGGTGGCAAGGACCAGCCCCTTGCGGTTGATGCCCTCCGAATTCTTTATCTTCTCCAGCATTTCGTCGACCACCGCTTGATACAGCGAGGCCTGCTCGCGCGTTAGATTACAGAACACCCTGTGGTCGATCTTGTCGGGCAGATCCACGATGATCGTCCGATCAGTCTTGAGTCTGCGCAGAACAAATGGCTGAACCAAACGTTTGAGAGCAGTCGCCCGGGCTTCGTTTTGGTAGCGTTCGATCGGAATAAGAAAGCGTTGGCGAAACTCCGCCGGGCCACCAAGATAGCCGGGGTTGAGAAACTCCATGATGGACCAAAGTTCGGATAGACGATTTTCCACCGGGGTGCCGGTCATGGCTACCCGCTCGTCGGACGTCAACTGGCGAACGGCCTGACTTTGTTTCGTCTGGCTATTCTTGATGTTTTGGGCTTCGTCGAGCACCACCCGTTTCCAGCGCAGTTGCTTTAGGATGGCGACATCTCTGGTTGCCACAGCGTAAGAAGTAATAACGAGGTCCCTGGTTTGCGCTTCGCTGATGAAATCGAGTTCGCCGAGCCTCTCGCCGCCGTGGTGCAGCAGTGTAGAGAGGCTAGGGGCGAATTTGCGGACCTCTCGCTGCCAGTTGCCGATGACCGACATCGGACAGACCAGAAGAGTTGGCCCCGGTCGTGATACAGCTTCCTCCCGTTCTCTGAGTAGAAGAGCGATCAACTGGATGGTTTTGCCAAGCCCCATGTCGTCGGCCAGACACGCTCCGAGGCCGCGCTGGCCGAGGAAGGCGAGCCAGGATAGCCCCCTCTTCTGATAGGGCCTGAGCTCGCCTTTGAACAAGTTCGGGGCAGCGATCAGTTCCTTGTAGCCGTCATTTTCGCCCTCACCAACTAGCTTAGATAGCCAACCTTCGGTGCTCATGTTGATCACAGGAAGCCCGGCTATAGGCTCGAGGCCGCTGTTCAAACGGATCGCCTCGGCCAAGGTCATCGTGCCCACTGCTTTCTGCCGGCTAAAGAAGGCGATGGCCGCCTCGATCTGGTCGGGATTTAGTTCTACCCACTGCCCGCGCACTTTGACCAGTGGTACCTTCAGCGCCGCCAACTTGGCAAATTCTGCTGGCGCTATGGCTTTGTCGCCGATGGCTATTTCCCACGAGTAGTCTACCAGTCCTTGTAGGCCCAGAAGGCCGCTACTGGTGGCGCTACCGGCATCTCTTCCCTTTACTTTCAAGCGAACGCCGAGGTGGGCGGGCTTCTTCCACCATTGAGGAACGAGTACACCAAACCCAGCCTGTTCCAGCAATGGCGCTCCGTGTCGGAGGAAATCGTAGGCTTGTGCGGCAGTGAGAACGGCCCCGCCGGGTCTGGCGTTCTTTAGCCCTTCCTCAATGAGGGGACAGAGGCGGGTGGCTCGACCGAGGTCACCCAAGAGGCGTTCCTGCGGGTGCTCATAGTTCTGCTTCAGGAAGCGAGTGATTGCCCCGCGCGAACGCCAGACGTCTTCGGCAGGAATCTGTAAGCTCTTGTCGCCGACTGCCTGGAGCAGGAAGCGAAGTTGCCATGAGCCGTTTTCGGCAGATGACCCCGTTTGATCTGCCCCAGCTTCATCCGGCGCTTCCAGCCTGAATGTAGTTCGTAGTGCCCCCTGGTCGACATCACTTATTCCTTTGCTCCACAATGCCAATCCGTCCGATAACCGCTGGACATCGCGTGCCGTCGCCCGAATTGCGGGGTTCTCGCGGGCTAGAGCTTCCATGAATGCTGTTTCTGCAGGCGGTTTGGCAGAAGATTTGGCTTTTGGCAAGGGCGCAAAGCCGACGCTGGCCAGCAATTGGCGGCACATGGTGTCGGCCGACGTGGTCAGAAATGCGTCGAGTATCGCTCGCGGGTCTGGCTCACCAGCACCGTCAATCACCTCTGCCTGGCATATGGGTGGCATGGCGTCGCCTAGCAGGCGACGTCGCGCGAAATCATCATCCTCGTCGGCGTGCAGGTTCCAGCGGGCGTTGGGCTTACCGTTTTCCATGGTTATGGTGGGCAGCACTCGACCCCGTGCGACCCATTCTTGCACGAGCCGGAGAGCCTTTAACCAATACCCAAAAGTGTCGCCCAAGATGATACCTGGCGATGAAAAATCGTCGAAAGCGCCGATCAGGTCATGACCGCTATGGTTGCTCCATTGGACGCCTTCGACCAGCCACATGGCTAGCCCAATGTTGTCGCCAGCTTGCCGGTAATCCTCAGTGAGCAGGCTAGGGGACTTTACCGGCAATTTGTCTGTCGGTAGGTTTAGCACAACACTGCTATTCGAAAGACCGACGACGCCAGTATTCAGGCCTTCGGCGGTCAGCGTTCTGGAGATCTGCCCGGCCGAAGCAGCAAAGGGATGGGCAGGGGGCGCCTTTTTGGTCGAAGGTCGTGATCGTTTGGCAAGGGCAGTCTGCCATTTGGCAGAATCTTCGCCCCAGATGAATAGGTTGTTGTTGCTGAGAAAGAGCGCATGGAGTGCAAGCATCAAGCCTAACCCTGCTATTGCCTAGAGGCGGCCAGAGCACCTCCCCTGGAGATGGCAGGCGACGTAGGCATGTCTTTCGTTCACCCGGCATTATACCAGAAATGGATTCGCAAACTGGCGTTGATTACAAGGAGTTGGAGCCCCCTTGGCCAATATTGTAACAGACCTTAGAACAGACTGCGGTCAATCCTTGACCTCTGGCGCAATCTCACATCAACGTCCGTTACTGACGCGTGACGAGTGGTGAGAATGTGTCCTATTCCGCAATTCTGAGAGCTATACTATGGTCGCAGGAAAGGCTCTTACGGGGGTATCGCATATAGAGGCTGTTAAAACAACTTCGATGAAAGGCTCGATCATACTCGGATCGAATTGACTGCCAGCTCCCCGTCGCAACTCCTGAATCGCCTCTTGCAGCGGCAGAGCCTTGCGGTACGGCCGGTCGGTGACCATGGCACTGTAGGCGTCGGCGATGGCCAGAAGCCTGGCGATAATGGGGACGTCGTCGCCTTTCAACCCGCGCGGGTATCCCTGGCCGTCCCAGCGTTCGTGGTGATGGCGCACTCCATCGAGCATGTCGGTCAATTGGGGAGTCTCTCTCATGATCATCTCGCTAAGCAACGGATGCTGGCGAACTATTTCCCGTTCGTCGGCATCCAGGGGGCCTGGCTTGCGAAGTATGTGATCTGGAATGCCGATTTTTCCCACATCATGGAGTAGCGCCGCAACCCGTATCATGCGTTTCGTATCCGCTTGCATGCCGAGACTGTCGCTGAGGCGCAAAGCGAATTTGGCGACATGCTCCGAATGAGCGCGCGTATAGTGGTCCTTGCCGTCTACGGCATTTACCAGTGCCTCCAGAACACCGAACGTGTTATTCTGGGCCGCCATGAAGCCGCTGTTGGTATCGTGGGCCTTCGTAGCTGTGTTGCCACCGGCTCTCTTTGATACATACATTGCTGCATCGGCGAGGCTGATGAGTTCCAGTCGCGTGGCGCTGTCTATTGGGAAAGTCGCAATCCCGAGGGATACGCAGAGCGGCAAGTACAGATCGCGACCGGACTGGCCGTCATTGCCGGCTTCTTCCGGCGAGGCCAGCGTAGATTGTGTTCGTGTCTTCATCGGGACGCGGAAAGCCTGGCTTTCGACGGCAGACAGAACTCGTTTCACCAGCTTGTCGACGCTGTCCCTGCCTGTTTCAGGCAGAAGGGCCAGGAACTCGTCACCGCCATATCGTCCGAGAATATCGGTTGATCTAAGGGCGCTTCTCACCGTGCGCGCTATCCGTCGCAATAACTCGTCTCCTACGGTGTGGCCATGGGTATCATTGATGAGCTTGAATCCGTCGACATCGAGCATCATCACCGTTAGCGGGTGACCACCTCGCCTTGCCCTTACCATTTCCTCATCCAAGCGGTCCATGAGGTGACGGTGGTTCGGCAATCCCGTAAGGGGATCCGTTGTCGCGGCCCGCTTGAGTTCTCCGACCATAGTGCTGTTGGCCAGCGCCACGGCAGTATGGCTGGTCATTATCTGAATGAGTTGGCGAAGATCGGGCGGGAACCGAAATGGGTGGTTGTAACTGACGAGCAATAGGCCACTGACCCGGTCTGGGGTATGTAGCGGTAGCGCCGCGTAGGCTTTTACCGTTTCCGAGAGCAGAGAGGACCGCACCCCGGCAACCTCAACTTCTTCGACGAAGCAAGCCTCTCCTTTCGCCATAATTGCCCTGGTCGCCGGACAGGGAGTTACGCGGATTGGTTTCACCACTGCCTGTCCGGCGCTATCGACCTCCGCTCGGAGGGCAAACATCCTTCCGGTGTCATTCAAGATTAGAATCTTCGCCTCATCAGGAGCGATCAACTTGATGATTCCGGACAGAGTCTGACAAAGTAGGCTTGTCGAATCATGCGAGGAGTTTAATTGCAGCGCGGTTTGCAGCACAGTTCCCAACTGACTTACCATCTGCGCCAAATGTTTAGTGTTGGCGCGGGCTTCTGTCACGTCCCTGGCGATGCCTTGCACTCCGACAGGGCTGCCATCTTGATAGACAAGTTTGCTATTGACCTCAAGTGTCACAAGACGCCCATCTCTAGCCACGATATCTAGCTCGTACGTGGTTGGTGAGGGGTCCGTGATCTTCTGTTCGATCATTTGCCGGGCGTGGTCCAACTGGTCCGGCGCCATTATTTGGGCGATGCCGAGTCTGGTCTTGCCATCCAGTGTGTATCCTGTAATATGCTCGCCTGCTTTATTGATAGAGGTAAAGTATCCTTGCATGTCGTGGGTGTATACGATATCCAAGCCGTTCTCATAGAGATTTCGATAGCGTGACTCGCTCTCCTGCAAGGCTTTATCTGTTAATCTCTTGGCTTTGATGGGTCGCCGCCGGACGGCAAAGGCTAGCACGTTTAGACCGACAACAACGCAAAGGCTGAGCATAATCAAGACCGACCATGTGTCAAAGCGCATTGCTACCCCTTATGAAGCGCGTCCGCCCGGTCATAATGGTTTCTATCCTTTTTCCTACCATCGGCAATTGGGGCAAGAACTTTAGATGAGGCAGCAGTTCAAGTCATTTCCTCGAAATGAGGGGACTTCGATACTATGCTCGGACGATGGATTACCTCAACAACCTCTTTGACAATCGCGGGCGACAGACCAATCTGTATTCCCCGGCCCCATGAAAGAAAAGCTGGCCGCACCGGTTTTTCGGGTTGATCAAAGCCCGGTCGATGACTACGGTGTCGAGGACGACCCCAATCATGCCTGATGTGTCTAACCTCACGGACGGCTTCATCAACGGCCCGGTCCATCTCCTGCTCTTCGTAGGCGGCCAGGTCCTGCCTTACCGGTGCGAACAACTCATAAAGCTCGCGTAGCCATGGTGACCCCTTGGAGGATTCCTTCACCTCCAGTTTGCGCCGATGTAGCTCATCACCTTCTAGCGTCATACCTAGCAATGTGCCTTCCCCGATTCCGAGTTCTTCCCGAAACCAGACGGTATGGTGACTGTGACAACTTCGGAAGGGCCTTCGACCGTCAAGCACTCCAGTGGAACAAGAACGGTGATCGGCTTCACCACGAAACTGTCCCCGGCGCCGTTGTAATCCGCGTCATACCCTCCAAGGGCAGCCGGACAATCAGTGGAAGCGGTGTATCCAGTCACGTAGGCGTTGCCCGAGCCATCTATGGCGACGCCCCAGCCGTAGTCATAGTTGCTTCCGCCGAGGAAAGTGGCGTAGACGAGGTCCGGACCACTGGCGTTCAGCTTAACAACGAAAGCGTCGAAGCCGCCATCATTGTAAGTCGTGTCATACCCGAGACCAAGGGCCGCCGGAAAGCCAGAGGAATTGGTCTGGCCAGTCACAAAAGCATTGCCCGAGCCATCCACGGCGATGCTGTTGCCTTCGTCAAAGCCGCTTCCGCCGAGGAAAGTAGCGTAAATGGGGTTAAAGGCGCCCGAAAGGCCGACCGATGACTGTGTTTTGCTGACTTCCTCAGTCCCTGTCGCGAAAGGAGCTCTAATCTCCCACACGCCCGCTCCGGCGGTCTCGTTCCTCAACAGTGACGGAACGATGTTCGTCACCTGCTCTACGCTCCTACCCCCAGACCGGTTTCGTGGTCGCTCACCAGAAGGGGAAACAAAGGCAGTACGAACTTCCCTGCGACCGTGGTGATCGCCAATTGGTCTCCACTTAGCGCAACACTATCCGCCCCCTCGACCCGTAGGCGCATTTAATCTAAACTCGCCTCTGAAGTGACCATTCTTCGCCGAAGGACGCCACCATTCGACCACCGTCGCTAGTCACCTCCAGATCGATCCCGGGGTACAGGTCTTTGTAACGCACACCGCCCCAAACGGGAACATCGGATCGCCATTTCTCGGGGTCGCTGCCGATAAAGTAGGAAACGTGCGTGTCCAGACGGTTGAATGGTTCAAGGATCGGATCCGGATTAGCGCCACTAAAGGTCAGTTTGAGGTTGACCGCTTTCAACTCCGGAGGTTGCTTTTCTGCCAGGAGAAGCTCTTCCGCCCGGTTGGCTTCAACAGAAGCCGCTCTTGTCTGGGCAAATTCCTGCACGGTAAGCCAAATTTCATCGTTGGCGAGATAAACGCTAGAACTGCGCCCTCGCACTTCAAAGCGAGCGCCTGCGTCGAACTGTCCCACGTTCTCGATGAACATCACAGACGACCTCTGCAGCGTAGCGTCAACTCGTGCTGAGTCAGCATTTGTGGGATGTGTGGTAACTACTCAGGCCTACGCATCTACGCCATGGCTGGCGCGATCGGGGCACCGGCAATGGCTTGGCGGAGCGCAGCAAGGACTGGCGCGCCCTGTTTGCGCACCGTCGAGACGTAACCCCGAATTCGACAGAAGCGCTCCGCCCCAACCGTCGTCCGAAAGCAGCCTGAAATCTTCTGCCGAACCTTCATCATCCGGATATCGCGTTCCGCCTG
>JAUSEJ010000483.1 GCA_030650265.1 Dehalococcoidia bacterium
GGGAGGCCCGCCGGTCATAACCCCACCTCCACGAGACGACGGAGAGCAAAGCAAGGCAGCCGGTTTTGAAACGTTTCCAGGAGCTGTAGGCCGAGCGGCCGTCATGTCTTTGTGTCCGACGGACCGGAATCGAAGTCAGGGGCAAGCGGGTGCAACCGATCATTGCCACAACGAAAGGCTTCGAAGCGTCGAATGTTAGCAAACTATCAGCCATTTGCCGGTTCATCGCGACGAACATGCCGGCATCCGGTGGGACTCCAGACAGCAGGGCCAGAAGCCGCTTGAAAAGGACAGAGGTGAAGAGTCGCATTCGAGACTCGTAGCGGCCTCGCCTTCCCGCGAAAACGGCTGCGTAGCCCTCCTTCAGCTTGCTCAGTAGCGCCGGAATCGCCTCCGGCGGATCTTGCAGGTCAGCGTCCATAACCACGATGTATTGGCCTTGCGCCTGGCTCAAACCAGCCAACACCGCCCTATGCTGTCCAACGTTTCTTTCCAGGACCAGCACGGCCACCCTCTCGTCGGCCAGCGCGATTTCTCTCAGCACATCCAAGGACGCCTCGGGGCAGGCATCATCCACAAAAACAATCTCGTAGCTAAGCTGCCTGGCGCTCAAAGTTTGTCTAAGGCGGCTATATAGCTCGCGGAGTGTGGCCGAGTTGCGATAGACCGGCACGACGACCGTGATTTCGGGGTGTTCAAAACCTATCACATCGAATATCCTTGTGCCAAATCAAATTCAGGCGATTAATGATTGCCTATTACGACACACCATAGGCGCTCAGACGCTGGCGAAACCATGCCGCGCTCTTCTCGATTCCGCTATGGAGAGAATGATGGGGTTCCCACGACAGCAATCTCCTGGTCTTACGGGTATCAGATACCCAATTATCGGTATCGGAGACGCGCGGAGGAAAGTTTCCCACTCTTACCTCCACCTTCTGGCCAAGCACATCCTGCACCATACTGACTACCTCTTCGTTGTTCCATTGCCGACCAGTACCGATGTTTAGAATCTGGCCAACAGCTTTGTCTGAAAGTGCGGCGAGTATACAGGCCTCTGTCACATCCTCAACGAAGATGAAGTCCCGGCGGTAGCGCGGAGAGGTCAAATCGATTGTCTGGTTTCGAAGGACAGCCAAAATAGCGGTAGGGATAAGGCGCGTGGGCGGCTCCCAATGACCGTAAACGGAGAATGGACGCAGTACCACAATGGGACGCTTTTCCGTCCTTGAAACCTGCTGGCACAGAAGGCTCGCCGCCGCCTTTGATGCGCCAAACAGTGTCAGCGGTTCCAGACGATCCGATTCTTTCATGGGCTTGCTGTTAGCCCCGTACTCGGTTGAGCTCCCAACGTGAACCAAGCGCTGATAGTCTATTTGGGATGTTACTTCTAGCAGATTGGCAGTGCACAGGACGTTGGTTCTCACAGTCTCCCAACGGTTTCGCTCCGAGTGGACAATTCCCCGCGCCGCCAGATTAAAGATGATCTCTGGCCGGACCTCGCCGACGATTTCTCGCAATCTTTCGCCATCGGTCAGGTCTCCCGTGTGAAGGGTTAGTTCGGAGGCAATACCGGCGAACCTCCACAGCTTCGTTGCAGGACGGACGATGGCGTGGACGCGGGCTCCCTGGCCGAGCAGTTCTCTCACTAAATTGGCGCCGATAAAGCCGGCGGCGCCAGTAATCAAAACGCGCTTATTGTTCACGTAGTTCATCCTTTGGGTCAATTAGCAACTGCGGATCAAAGCGCTGGATCGCTAACTCAAGGTCGTAGCGATCGCGATCGATAGCTTCCAAAGACCTGGTTCGAGCCTGAGTCATCGCCTCAAGGATCCTGTGAACTTCCACGGACACTTCCCGGTCTTGAATGTCCCTCGTAAATGAGCGCCGCAGGAAACTAAAATCACAGTTGAGCCGGGCCATTTCACCGATAAGTAGTCTACAGGGAATGGGATAGCCGCGATCAGGCAGTGTAAGTCCGCCGAACCCGAACGGCAAGCTGACCTGACTTCTGATCTGTTCCACAGTTCCGTCCACCAGGGCAACGAATATGTTTGGCTCTTTCCGGGCGATTGCCAGATCGTTCAAGCCAACGTAGACTTGGGATAACGGCAAGCGAGCGATCTCGTCGACAATTCCGAGGGCTGCGATAGTCTCGATGAGGACACCTACACCGGCGCGCCCCCTTACGAGATCTAATACCCGCTGCACCTCGTCAGCCGTCTCCACCATTGGCAGGAGTATCTCATCCGCCCCTGCCTGGATAGCCTGCTCCACCTCTAATTCAGTGGTCGCACCAAAACAGTTGATCCGGCAGATGACCGTCGTCGTGGTACACAAGCGGACCTTTCGGAGGTCGTCAAGCGTGTCATGATTGATCTGAGTATCGGCGCACGCCTGCCGGTCTTCCTTACCAAGGTACTCCCAGTCAACAATTATTCCTTCGACCCCCGCTGCCACAGCTCGACGAATCAATGTTGGGTTGGTGGAGAATAGCGTCAGCGCGAACTTGGAGTTTTGGTTCATTTCTTCTGGCAGACCGCCACCAGGGACGAGCCCCAGGGCCAGGAAATTACGTCGCCCAGCCTTACCTCGAGCTTGTTTATCAAAGCCAGGAGCTTGTTCAGGACCGGAAATGAGCGTTCTTCAAGATCGCGAGTCGTTGGGCCACCTTGTCCCAGCAGGCGAGAGATGGCTACGAGAGGAAAAAGCAGGCACTGGTAGTAGCGGACCTCACGCACCTCCAGATCAGCATGGGCCAGTACTTCGAGGAATAGCTTCCGGCTGTAACGACGCAGATGGCCAGCAGCTTCATCCCGGTAACTCCAGAGGAAGGGCATCGCGGGCGCCACGATTATGGCGTGACCCCCTGGCCGCAACACCCTAAAGGCTTCCTCTAAGACAGCTCGATCATCTGTGTGCTCGATTACGTCCAATAACATCGCTGCGGAGAAAGCGTTGTCTAGGAATGGCAGATGCGTCGCCTCGGCTTGAGCGATCCGTGCCCCTGGCAATACATGGCTTATCGCGTGAAGGCCTTCAGGGCGCAGATCCGTTCCTACCGCTCGAAGGCCTTGCTGCGCCAGGACTTGTAGCATCAGACCGGTCCCGCATCCTATGTCCAGGATGAGCTGGTCTTCAGCCCCAAGATAGTTTCTGAGAAGCGTGAGTAGAAGGGCGCGCCGACCGATGAACCAGTAGTGCCATCGTTCGATCTCCGACAGTCGCGATAGCCTTTCGGCGCTGAATCCGGATTCTTCTGGACATGCTTTCAAAGTACTCAAGGTATACCAGACATCGTGATTTCAGTGAACCAGCGGTAAGGCGGCCAAGAGACTCGATGATACCAGAAATTCCCTCCCCATTCAAGCTCGGTTTGCCACAACTTCGGCGAGACCAGAATATGTGAGATCCGACAGCCGCTGCTTCTGATCGCCGATCTAAATCCAGGATAGTTCTTGCAGAAGAGCCATTCGTGCGCCCAAGCGTGCTGGTTGACAGGCACTCGATCATGGCCTACAATGGGTACAGGATTTGTTGCGGGATTGACTTATGGTCTGGCCAATTGGCAAGTGGAATATCACATCCGTGGCGTACTTAGAACCGGGCATTGCATTGTATGGTGGGATACGCTGTAAATCCATCTCTTATCATCAACACAGTCGTGCATGACGGGAATTCCGACGCTGAGCAGGCTTTCGAAAGATCAGGCACGTTCCAACTCTTCTCGCACTGC
>JAUSEJ010000485.1 GCA_030650265.1 Dehalococcoidia bacterium
CGAGAGGATACTTCGTGCCTCTCGAACATCCGGAACTGGGTGATAGTATTACCTATCCCGGCGTACCCGTCAGGCTGTCCGAGACTTCCTGGCGGATCCGTGGTCGCGCCCCGCTCATTGGCGAGCACAACTTCGCCATCCTGCACGAAGAACTGCGGATTCCCGAACAAGACCTCACGGTCCTCAAAGCCCATGACGTGATCTAGAACCCAGAGGGGAAAAATAGGTCATGCCCCAGAAACGCCGTCACGCTTCTGGGGCATGACAAGCCTTGGTCATTGGTGTAATATAAACTTGCTACCGAACCGACCAGAAGAAGGAGCACTAAGAATGGCTGACGAACAGAAAGATACCAAATGGCAAACGGAATCGGGGATACCATTGAAGAACGTCTACCGTCCGGAGGATTTGGCCGGGCTGGACTATGACCGGGACCTCGGGGACCCCGGAAAGCCTCCCTTCACGCGGGGCCCCTATCCGGAGATGTATCGTTCTCGTCTCTGGCGGATCTCCCAACTCACCGGCAGCGGCTCAGTCGGAGAAACCAGCAAACTGCTCCAGTTCTTTAACGAGGTGGGAGGGGACTGGGTAAACCTCGATCGCGATCAGTTGACTTCTAATCATCTCTGGGACCCTGACCATCCGGAAGTTCTCGCCCGCAAGGATGATGTGGGGGCAACCGGTGTGCCTATCCTCAGCCTAGCCGACCTCGAGGAGGTGCTCAAGGATGTTGCCCTTGAGAAAAGGTACATCCATATGGTTGGTACTCCATGGATGAACTCCCTGTATTTCTCCCTTGCCGAGAAGCGCGGCATACCGCTCACCGATTTGCACGGCACCGGACAGGGCGAGATGACCCTCACTTATGTCTCGACCCCCTTCAAAGATTTTCCCCATCCCCGCTGTACGCTGAGGAATAACGGCGACCTAATCGAATTCCATACAAAGTATGTTCCTCACGTGGTGCCGGTCTCGGTAGCGGGCCATAACGTACGGGCCGACGGCGTCACAGCCTATCAGGAGTTGGCTGTGGTCCTCGCCAACAATATCGAGTACATCGAAGAGGTGCTGCGGCGGGGCAAGCTGGGTATCGACGAATTTGCCGCTAACCTGGGCGGCATCAACTACTCCATCGGCCGCGATTTCTTCGAGGAAATCTGTAAGTGCCGGGCCGGGCGGCGCATGTGGTATAAGTTGTTGACTGAGAGGTACCATTCCAAAGACCCTCGCTCCTGGCGACTGAGAATTCACGGCTTCTCCGCCGACCGGGACTACACCTACCAGCAACCTCTGGTCAACATCGTGCGAAGCGCCTATCGCACGGTGGCCGCCGCCCTGGCTGGGTGCCAATCGCTGGGAATCGGCCCCTACGACGAAGCGATCACCAATCCTACTGAGGAAGCCTTGCTGATGGCCGTACGCACCCATCAAGTAATCCAGCTCGAGAGCGGCATCACCAACGTCGCCGACCCTCTGGCCGGTTCGTATTATGTAGAGTGGCTCACCAACGAGTTGGAACAGAAGGCCTGGGAGTATCTGGCCAAGATCGAGGCCGTCGGCGGGTATCTGAAAGCGATAGAAACAGGTTGGCTGCATCAAGAATGCATCAAGGCTGCTCTCGAGCAGGAGAAGAAACTGGCCACAGGGGAGAAGAAGCTGGTGGGTGCGAACTGCTTCCAGATGGCGGAGGAACCCTTTCAGGTGCCCGCCCGTCGTCCGGCCAGGGCATGGGATGAAGCCATGGCCAAAGTAGAGAAGCTGAGGCGAGAAAGAGACAACTCGCGGGTCACTAAGGCCTTGGACGGACTAAAACGGGCCATCGAAAGCGACGAGAACCAGATACCGGCGATGATGGAGGTAGCCAAATCGGGAGCGACAGTTGGAGAAGTAGGCAAGGTCTACCGGGATATCTGGGGCATTTGGAACGCACCCATCAAGTTTTGAGTATAGCCTGACCCGAATGCAACCAGAAGTGAGGAAATGGTGCAGTGAGCATGACTACTAATAAGATCCGTGTTTTAATCGTGAAATCCAGTTTGGATGGCCACTGGCGGGGAGTAGCCACAGTGGCGACCGGTCTTAAGAATGCCGGTATGGATGTGATCTACGGAGGGATGCTGACGCCTCAGGAGATCGCCAAGGCGACAATCGAAGAAGACGTGGATGTGCTCGGCATCAACGTCGGCGGGCGAATCGGTCCGATTCACGACATAATGCAGCTTCTCAGCGCCGGGGGGGCCCACCCGCTAGTGATCGCGGGCGGACCAATTCCCCGGGAGGACTTTGCCGAACTGAGGCAACTGGGAATCGAAGGGATCTTCCCGCCCGGATCGACCAACGAGGCCATCGT
>JAUSEJ010000509.1 GCA_030650265.1 Dehalococcoidia bacterium
GTAGCTATTCGAGAACCCCTTCGGCGATCAGTTCGACAAATTCCTCGTCCGAGAGCCCGAGGATCTGGGTGCAGACATACTCGGTGTCCTCTCCCAGGCATGGGCCAGCTTTCTTTAGCTCGGACGGCGTTTTCGAGAGCTTGAACGGTGGCGCCTCGTAACTGTGCTTCCCGATCTCGGGGTGATCCAGGACCCGGAGGAAGTTGCGATGGGCAAGCTGGGGATCGTTGTGGAGGTCCTCAGCAGTCTGAACTACGCCGGCCGGAACGCCGACCCTCTGCAACCGCAGCATGACATCCTCGGCAACTTGGTCCGTCGTCCAGAGGGCGATTTGTCTCTCGATCTCATCTTCGTTCTGCTTCCGCATTTGCAAGCTGGCGAATGCGGGACTCCCGGACCAGGCGGGATCGCCCATCTCTTTTCGCAGGGCTAGCCATTCACTATCGGTGAATACAGCGATGGTGCACCAGCGTTCATGGCCCTTGCAGGGGAAGACGCCGTGGGGAGCGGCTTCCGGACATCGATTGCCTTGCGCATGTTGGATACGCCCGTTGACTGTATAGTCTAACAGCACGGGAGCAAGGAAGTTTGCCGCCGCCTCATACTGTGAGAGGTCTATATACATACCCTTACCGGTTCGCCGTTTGTAGTCCAAAGCGGCAGCAATTGCCGTGGCCCCGACCGCCGGGGCGGTTGAATCGGTGTAGGGACCATACGGTCCGGTTGGCGCTCTATCGGGCCAGCCTCCCAGCCAGGTCAATCCAGCAAGGGAAACGAGTTGTAATCCATAGCCGGCAATCATAGCGTGGGGGCCGGTCTGACCTTGTTGAGAGGTGCTATACATGATTATGTCTGGCTTGATCTTTACGAGGCTACCATAGTCCAGCCCCAAACGGCCCATGCTGCCCGGCGAGAAGCTCTCAGCGACGACATCAGCCCACCCGACCAGCCTTCTGGCGATTTCTATGGCTTTCGGATGCTGCAAATTGAGCGCCAGACTGCGCTTGTCGTTGTTATAGGTGGCATAATAGCCGCTGCGGTTGATCCCGGGTATGCCGTCTCTGAACGGCGAAGCGAGCCTTAGGGTCTCGGGACGGTGAATTGACTCGACCCGAATCACAGTAGCGCCATGGTCAACGAGAAGCTTAGTCGTTGCCGGTCCGGCGCCGACCCAGGAGAAATCGAGTACCTTCAAGCCTTCAAATACGTGTCTGGACTTTGCCTGCGCACTTTGGTCTCGCTGCGTTGCCCCGGCGCTCTCCCCGCTAAGCGGCTGGTTTACGTCTTGATTATCCTTCCGCATAAGGTCTGCATAGACTTCCTCGTTGTGCTCGCCTATGAGGGGCGCCCGCCGTCGCAGGCCACATTCGCTATCCGATAGCTTAACGAAAGCGCCCGGGTACGTTATGGTGTCGCCGAGTTCGGGATGCCCCAAAGTTTCCCAGAACCGCCGGTCTTTGAGCCGGATGTCCTCCACAATGTCCTTGGGCGAGTTGACAGGGTACAACATTATCCCGCGCTGCAC
>JAUSEJ010000514.1 GCA_030650265.1 Dehalococcoidia bacterium
TGAGACCTTCAAGTAGTGCCGCTGACCGTTTGAACAGAAATCAGACACAGAAAGAACGATTCAAATACCGTGGTCTTGCTGACGGAGGTCTTCACTAGTCTTCTGTTTGCAAGACCACATTTTCGTATTTCGCTGGCGGTAATCACGTGGGTTGGCTAAGGTGGAGCCGGACACGATACTTAGGGAAGGGATCGCACAATGACCACTGGCATGAAAGGCGAAATCGACAGCAAAACGCTGGTCGGGTTATCAGAACAGGAAGTTGCCAGCCAGTTAGAAACGGAAGGCTATAACGAGCTTCCTTCGGAGAAACCGCGCAGTGCCTTGGCTATTGGCTTGAGCGTCGTAAAGGAACCCATGTTCCTGATGCTTCTGGTGGCCGGTCTGGTCTATTTTCTTTTGGGCGACCTTCAGGAGGCGATGATTCTGCTCAGCTTCGTCTTCGTCATCATGGGCATTACTTTCTACCAGGAGAGAAAAACCGAGCGTGCTCTAGAGGCTCTGCGGGACCTATCCAGCCCGCGCGCTCTGGTTATCCGGGGCGGGCAGCAAAAGAAGATCGCTGGTAGGGATGTTGTAACCGGCGATATTCTGCTGTTGTCAGAGGGCGACCGGGTGCCGGCAGACGCCGTGCTGCTCTGGGGCATGAACGTCTCAGTTGACGAATCACTGCTGACCGGTGAGTCTGTGCCCGTCCGAAAAGCCTCGTGGGACGGCATAATGGAAATGAGGCGCCCGGGTGGTGATGACCTGCCCTTTGTTTACTCCGGGACCCTGATGTGCAACGGGCAGGGTGTGGCGCGGGCAACGGCGACTGGCCTCCGGTCAGAGATCGGCAAAATCGGCAAGGCGTTGAGAGAGGTCGAAACTGAGAAGACCCCCCTGCAAAACGAAACGGGGAAGATAGTTCGCAATGTCGCACTGGTGGCTATTACGCTCTTCGCCCTGGTCGTGATTCTTTATGGCTTGAGCCGTGGGAACTGGCTCGATGGTCTGCTAGCTGGTATTACACTGGCGATGGCTATGTTGCCGGAAGAGTTTCCGGTTGTGCTTACCGTCTTTCTCGCCCTCGGCGCCTGGCGCATCGCTCAGAAGCAGGTACTGACCCGCCGTGTGCCAGCCATAGAGACCCTTGGCTCAGCCACTGTGCTTTGTGTGGACAAAACCGGCACGTTGACTCTAAACCGCATGTCGGTCAGCAAGATCTGGGCTGGTGGCGAGTATCTGGATGTTGGCGACCAGCAGGCTACATTTGAGTTGCCGGAGAAGTTTCATCAGACCGTGGAATTCAGTATCTTGGCCAGCCCGCGAGATCCTTTTGACCCGATGGAAATCGCCTTTCAAGCGTTTG
>JAUSEJ010000516.1 GCA_030650265.1 Dehalococcoidia bacterium
CCAGTATTGCCAGATTGCTGGCTAAAGCTGCTCAAGAAGGCGTCCATCTGGTACTCGCGCAGATTGAGTTGCCGGGTGTAAGAGTCCATCGTAAACGATTTGCCGTTTACCGTAGCGATGGCCTCCCTGCCTTTGGCAAAAACCTCCCTGTAATAGCCAATGGCCGGGATTGCCACGACGAGAGCGACAATAACTGCCGCGATAATAAGAAAAAAGCGCGTAACTCTCTTCTCCTTTTCCCAGCGAGTCAATTGGTGCTTGGTCGGAGTCCTTACTACCTTCGGTTTCGGCTTCTTAGGCACAGCTAGCCATCCTCATAGAAAGAATAGGGGCACGAGTGGGCGCTATTATCCCACTCTGCCCCTGTGTTCTCAGAGATAGGTCTTTAGTTCCGACCGCCACCGATGCCGCTGATTCTGATATGTTCGGCGGTGAACGGCAGCAAAGCTATATGGCGAGCCCTCTTGAGGGCGATGGTTAGCACCCTCTGGTGTCTGGCGCAGGTTCCGGTCTTGCGTCGAGGCTCGATCTTCCCCCGGTCGGAGAGGAAACGTCGCAGTCTCCCGACGTCCTTATAGTCGATCGCTCTGTTTTTTTCGACGCAAAAGGCGCAAACCTTGCGGCGTGGCGCATATCTAGGTTTCCCATCGTTGCTTCGTCTTGGCCGCAGTCCCCCCGATGGTCTACCACCAGGGCCCCCGGATCTTTCCTGTGTCAAGGTTTCCTCCAGTTTTTGCTTTTTTCATACAGAGTGTGGTCCTTCACAGAAGGACGGCCAAGTCCTAGTGTCAGAACGGCAAGTCGTCCGGCTCGACATCGCCTCCACCGCCCCCAGGCAAAGTGGCACTGGCTTTTGCCCTGTCCAGGAAGAGGACTTTGTCGGCGGTTATCTCGTTGTTAAACCTTGTCTTGCCATCGCTGCCTTCCCAGGTTTTACTGCGCAGCTTGCCCTCGACGTAAGCCATCCTGCCTTTTGTTAGAAACTGGGTGCAGGTCTCGGCCAGTTTCCGCCAGGCCACCACCGTAAACCACTCGGTTTCCTCTTTTGGCTCGCCATCCTGTCCCGTAAACGTTTGGCTGACGGCGACGCGAAATGAAGCCACCGGCGTTCCGTTGGCGGTAAACCGCATCTCCGGATCGTTGCCGAGGTGCCCAATGATCGTCATCTTGTTCAATCCCGCCATTTCTCAGTTCTCCTTCTCTATCTAAGGGGACATCAGCGCAGACTACAGCGAGCTACCAACGAAGACACGGGGACGATGTATCCCAATGTCCTCGCCCTAGCCGTCAGACCGGATCACCATGTGCCTGATTACGTCCTCTGAGATTCGCAAGTTGTTTTCCAGTTCATCGACGGAGGCGGGGTCCATTTTGGCGCGGAGGAGAAAATAGGTTCCCTCGCGGAAATCGTTGATGGTGTAGGCTAACTTTCTCCTGCCCCAGGGCTCCACCTTGTCGATGGTTCCCGCTCGACCGGTGATCCAGGCGGACACCCGGTCGACGACGCTGCCAACCCTCTCTTCTTCGACCGCGGGGCTGACAATGATAACTACCTCATAGTCGCGCAAACAGTTGATTCTCCTTTCCTTGGGTTCGCCCTAGAGTATCACCACCGGTGTGGCGCCCTAGAGCAGAAAGGGACAGTATCCCAGATTCTCAATTGGGCAAATTATAGCATGCGATGCCCAAAAAGAGCAAGTCCAGGCGAAAGGGTAAAAGGTAGGTCAAAAGGGAAAAAGGGGAAAAAGCGGGTTCCCGTCTTGCCCTTTCCCCTCTT
>JAUSEJ010000518.1 GCA_030650265.1 Dehalococcoidia bacterium
ATAGCGTCCAGTAAGGATAGTATCGAGTTGGCTAGCAAGTACGAAGGGATATACGCAACCGCAGGCATTCATCCTCATGACGCCTTGGGGCTCGAAGATGGCACTTTGTTAGAACTGGCTGTGCTGTGTCGTCAGCCTAAGGTGGTGGCGATCGGGGAGATCGGTCTCGATTTCTATCGCAACCTGTCGCCGAGGGATGTTCAGTTGAATGCGCTACGCCGGCAGCTTGACCTGGCCTCTGAGCTGGGCTTGCCCGTGATTATCCACGATCGTGACGCTCACAATGAGATACTTGGCACACTAGGGCAGTGGGTTGCTTCGGGGTCCAATAACTCAAAGCGTTTCCGTGGCGTCATCCACTGCTTTAGTGGCGATAGGGCTTTCGCAGAGGAATGCATATCTCTTGGATTTATGATATCTTTTGCGGCGAATATTACCTATCCTGGCGCCGCGACACTGACGGAAGTCGCTCGAACATTACCTTTGGAATACCTTTTGGTGGAGACGGATTGCCCGTTCCTGGCCCCACACTCTCGTCGCTCAAATCGAAATGAACCGGCGAATGTTGGGCTTGTTGCTAAGAAGATAGCAGAGTTGAGGGGAATCGCATTCGAAGAGATTGCCAGAGTCACAACCAGCAACGCCGTGACCTTGTTCGATCTGGCCCTTCCCACAGAAGGACCGGCGCGACCAGCCTGATTTGAAAGGAGTGCTGTTGAACACTGCCGTTATTTTCGAGCCCGTCCAGAAGGACATGCTTTTGGTCGAGGAGCAGTTACAATCAATCGCTCGGGTAGAGTTTCCCATACTGTCAGAACTTCTGTCTTATGTTCTCCAAAGTAAGGGAAAACGAATCAGACCTGCTATAACTCTATTGGTCGGCAAGCTGAACGAGTATGACCTTAACTTGCTCATCCCCATAGCGACCGCTGTCGAGGCCTTGCACACGGCCACGCTGGTGCATGATGATATGATCGACAACGCCCCAATTCGACGGGGCAGGCCGACTCTAAACAGCGCCTGGAACAAGGGATCGGCTGTGCTAGCCGGGGATTTCCTCTTCGCCAAGTCGGCGGAGTTTGCTGCCATGACGGACAACATCAGAATAACACGGCTGTTTGCCAGAACCATAATGATCATTTGCAGCGGGGAATTGCGGCAGATGTTCGAGGAATTCGACTGGGAACATGGCAAGGACGACTATTTCAAGAAGATCGAGAGCAAGACAGCCGCTCTGTTTGCCTCTGCGGCTGAGAGCGCAGCAATCCTCAGCGCCGCGCCGGAGAAGTCCGTCTCAGTGCTTCGTGATTATGGCATGGCTCTCGGTATGGCGTTCCAAATCGTTGACGACATACTCGACTTCGTCGGGGATCAGGAGGTTCTGGGCAAGCCTGTGGGTAATGACCTGCTCCAGGGCACCATCACCCTGCCGGCAATACTCCTTGCAGAACGTTATCCTGACGATTTCGACCCAAAGAAGCTATTTCGTAATGGCGGCAATGAGCAAGCCGCGCAGCGCGCTATCGAGATGATCCGCAACTCCGTGATCATCGAGGACTGCTACGTTATCGCCCGCCGTTACGCCAATTTGGCGCGAGAGTCTATTTTGTCTCTGCCATCGAGCCCTCACGCCTTCCCCTTGATTGCCTTAGTGGACAACGTTGTGGAGCGCCGGCTGTAACCGTGCGGATGGAATGGCCCGGGTTAGACCGGTCAACCTCGCACCTGAAGCCAAGGAGATTGTATGCTGAGCCTATATCAGTTTAGTATCTTTTTGGCAGTTGCCGAGACTTGTAGCTTCTCGGCAGCCGCCCACAAGCTGCATCTCACTCAACCCGCAGTTAGCCAGCAGATAAGGTCTCTTGAGAGAAATCTGGGTGTGCTGCTTTTTGGGCGAGAGGGCCAACGGATCGGATTGACCGCGGATGCTGTTTCGTTGCTGCCTGTGGCCAGAGAATTCATGGAGATGGCCCAGAGGGTAGAGGATGTAGTAGCGAATCTGAAAGGAACAGTTGCTGGACATCTCGTCATCGTCGCCAGCGCCGCTCCCTGCAAGTATCTTCTGCCTCAGATAGCCGACCTCTTTCGTAAGGAGCACCCTTCTGTTCGCCTTGTGCTTCGATTGGACGAAAGCGTCGATGTCATTTCGGCGCTGAGGGAACAGGAAGCTGATCTCGGATTCACTTGTTATAGGCCAAGCGAGAAGGGATTTGAGGGCAAGCGCTTCTGCAGAGAGGAACTGTTACTGCTAGTCCCTCGTAGGCACCGTTGGGCGAAGCTGGCGATGGTTCGACCGCAGGAACTAAAGTCAGCAGATCTAATCGCTTTGGGCGGTAGCACGGGAACGCGAAAATCTTTCGATGATCTGCTGCGTAAGAACGGCATAACTCCAGGTGATCTCTCAATCGTCATGGAGGTGGGCAGCAGTGAGGCCGCTGCCATGGCGGTTGAGGCAGGATTTGGGGTTGCGTTAATATCCAATGCCATTGTCAGAAGAATAGGAGGCAGCAAAGTCAGGGCGGTGCCGCTTGAAGGAGCCCCATGTGTGCGCGATGTCTATATGATAAGAAATCGGCAGAAGACGCCGAGCCTTGCCCAACTGCGATTCAGCGAGTTTCTCAAATCGGCTGCGACTATACAACTGGTCGAGGAGCACACCGCCGGTGGCATTGCAGTGAAGGAGAAACGGGCAGAGTGAAAGCATGTCTGGTCATGCTGATGATAACCCTGAATAGAACGAAAGTTATCAACTTCACTATCCTCGTTTGAATTTCAGGGCATACTATGTCTTCCCAGGCGTATTCTGACTTATGAAACATCGAGAAGCGTGATGCTCCTGCCAGTTGGGCATTCGGAGCGCCACACTTCTCGTTTCTGTTCTTGATTGGGGCCTGAGGCAGGCCAGCCGATCTACGCAGAGGAAACGATGCGCACCAGCCCGGTATCGCCGTCAACCTCAATGATCTGGCCGTCGCGGATGGTTGTGGTTGCCGTTCCCACGCCAACTACCGCCGGTATGTGATACTCCCGGGCGACAACGGCGCAGTGGCCGAGCACACCACCGCTGTCGGTAACGACATCCACCTTGCCGTATGTTTGATCCAAATGTAAAGATTAGACAAACAAGCCCAAATGCTGTATAAATAACGCACTGCATTCACACTAGGAGGGTACTGTTTCTTGGCCAATATCAAATCTGCCATTAAGATGATTCGGGTGTCGCTGCGAAAGCGGGCATTCAACAAACCCGTGCGTAGCGGTGTAAAGACGCACCTTGGCAAGGTGGAACGTCTAATCAAGGCTGGCGACGTCGAGAACGCTCGGACGGCCATGCTGGAAGCCTTCAGTGCGCTAGATAAGGCCGCGCTCAAAGGTATAGTTCACCCAAACGCAGCGTCCCGCCACAAGTCCCGTATGGCAAAGAAGCTCAACTCGATTGCGGCGGCACAGGTCAAGTAATATAGTCTCGTGGCCTGTTGCCGGCCTGCTGTCGGCCGGATCGACAGCCTTAGACGACACGGCATTGCTGGCTGCCGGTCGTGCACCACCGATTGTTCGGTGGGATCGAGTGGGTATTTCGTTGCAGGGTAAGCATTTGACCAACTGTTTAGGCCAATGGGTTGCCTTTGCAACCCGCCGACGGGGAAATCGGTGATCTGAGCGTTCTGCTGCGATCCTCTACAAGACGTCCTCCTAAACGCTAGCCAGCGTCCTCAGGATGACCAGACTATTTGTGCTTTGGTTCCAGGTATGGCTTACCTTTTTGTTCCTCACCCGGCCTTATGCTATACTACACAAAGAGTCTGTAGCTATCTGCTTGATATTTCCAAACGGGCTCCAATGGGATAGAAGGAGAATCGGGTTGAATAGTCCAAAGGAATCTGAAGTTACGCCAGAGCACCTCTATCTCTCGCGGAGACAGTTGATACTAGGCGCTGGTGCGGTGGCAGTTGGTGCTCTGCTCAGCGCCTGCGATAGGGGAGGTTCTTCGAATTCCAACGGCAGTGCAAACTCCAGTTCTGCTGGCACCGACGGTTCGACCGATTCTTTGACGGAATACGCCGCCGCCACGGGCTACAACAACTTCTATGAGTTCTCGCTGGAAAAAGAGGACGTAGGTGCTCTTGCCAAAAATTTCAAGACCTCTCCCTGGATGATAAAAGTGGGAGGCCTTGTGAAGAATCCGCGGACCTACGGAATTGAGGATTTGCTGAAAGAGTTTCCCCAGGAGGAGCGTATCTATCGCCTTCGATGCGTGGAGACCTGGTCCATGGTAATCCCCTGGACGGGGTTTTCTCTGGCGAAGCTACTGAAAGACGCCGAACCGCAGTCCACAGCGAAATACGTACGATTCGAGACCATGCTGGATGCAAAGCAGATGCCCAACCAGGTAAGCGATATGTTCGATTGGCCATATGCGGAGGGGCTGCGGCTAGACGAAGCGATGCATAGCCTGACGTTGCTGGCCACTGGCCTATACGGCAAGCCAGCGTTGCCGCAGAACGGCGCTCCGATCCGCCTGGTTGTGCCATGGAAATACGGATTCAAGAGCATCAAATCTATTGTTAAGATCGATCTGGTGGAAACGATGCCGGTTTCGTTCTGGATGGACAGTTCACCCGATGAGTATGGCTTCTTTGCCAATGTTAACCCCGATGTGCCTCATCCTCGCTGGTCGCAATCCTCTGAGCGCCGCATCGGTGAGTTAAGCAGGCGCAGGACTTTGCCTTTTAACGGTTATGCCGACCAGGTGTCCAGCCTTTACTCAGGCATGGATCTCAAGAAGTTCTTCTAGTCGATGCTTGAGCAAAGGACCAGGTACCTCTGGTTGCTCGTCCAATTGGCGCCGCTGATCCCGCTCGCTCTTCTGCTTTGGGACGCTACACAGAACCGGCTGTCCGCCAATCCCATCGAAGCGGCCACTCTTCGCACGGGCAAAGCCGCGCTGGTTTTACTTATTATGTCCCTCTCCTGCACTCCGATATTCAATGTGGTGGGATTCAGGTCGCTGCTGCGCCTGCGCCGCCTTCTCGGGTTGTATGCCTTCTTCTATGCTTTTGTGCACCTGATGATCTTCGTGGGCGTAGACTTCGGCTTCGATGCCCAGCTTGTCGGTGAAGGCCTCCTGGAAAAGCGCTATGCGCTAGCCGGGTTATCGGCATTTATCCTGTTGGCGCCTCTGGCCATAACGTCGACAAAGGGATGGCGAAGGCGCTTGGGACGGAGATGGCTCGCCCTTCACAGGGCGGTCTACCTGGCAGCTATGCTTGCTGTATTACACTACCTCTGGGGAGTAAAGGCCAACACCGGACCGCCTCTAGAATTCGGCGCCATTCTCATCCTCCTACTACTAGTGAGACTACCCTTTCTCCGACAAAGGATGAGGCTCTGGCCTCGAAAGTAGTATCACAGTCCTCTCATCAACGTCCTTTGCAGGGCTGGACTGACCTGTTCTCTATTAGCAACCCAATGGACAGTTGACGGCGAATGGCGGGCGTGCTAGAATAGTCAATAGAACGTCTGTTCTAGGATTGAAAGAGGGGTGTGGCATGAAGAAGCTGTCCCCCAGGCAGCAGAAGATCCTGGCTTTTTTGCACAGTTTCATTATTGATAACGGGTACCCACCCAGCATTCGAGACATCTGCAAAGGTTGTGGGATTTCCTCCACGTCTGTAGCCGACTACAACCTTAACGCTTTGGAGCAGCAGGGCTGCATCCGGCGCGATCCAGACGTATCGCGGGGCATTGAGCTCGTGAATGTGGAGAGGGAGAAGCCGAGGTTGGTGAGGGTGCCGATGATCGGACAAATCGCTGCTGGCGAGCCTATTCCCGTTCTAACCGCCGATAACTGGATTGTTAATGAAGGCAATGATTTTCTCGATCTCACCGAAGATTTAACACGCGGTCGGGAGAACCTCTATGCCCTGAAGGTAAAGGGAACGTCGATGATCGACGCTCTAATCAATGATGGTGATCTGGTAATCATGCAGCACGCAGTTTCAGCAGAAAACGGTGAGATGGTCGCCGCCTGGATGAAGGACGAGAAAGAGATTACCCTGAAAAGGTTTTATCACGAAGGCCCGATGGTGCGGCTACAGCCAGCCAATAGCCAAATGGCGCCGATCTACGTCGATGCCGACAAGGTGGAAGTGCAGGGTAAAGTGATAGGAGTGATCAGGCAAATCTCTTGACGGACGTCGCAACCTGCGGTGAACGACGACAAAGGTCCATCACCAGCAAGTCGAGCGCAACCCCCTGGTCGACTTTCCCAGTCTTGGCCTCGAGGTCGATTCGAAGAAGCAGGTGGTATATCTCCTCCAATTTACCTGGCGTATAGCCGGCAAGCTGCTTCATCGCCTTGTCAAATACGAAATCCGATGATATAGCCAGAATGCGTCTGATCTCGGCGGGGCATGCCCTCTGCATCACCAGTTCTTTGGCTTGAATAAGTAGGCGGAACTGCCTGGTTATCATTACGACGAGGTAGGGCAAGGTTGCCCCTTGATCCAGCAATTGATGCAGGTATTGAAGTGCCATGTCTGCCCGGCGCTCGATCAAGGCGTCCACCATGGCAAAGACGTTAGCATCCCGGGCATAGCTGACCATTTGTTTCACGTCTTCGTCGCTGATCTTGACCCTTCCCCGATAGACCACAAGCTTCTCGATCTCGGCAGCCAATACCCAGAGATTGTTTCCTACCGCTTCGACCAGAACTCTGATCGCCCCGGGCGATATGCTTCCTCCGCCGTCTTTGATGCGTCTTTCGATCCATGCGGGCAGATCTCCCGGCCTCAATGGCACAAACCACCTGACCTCGGCTCCCTTTTCCAATTCCCTCAAGACGCGATTTGTTCGGGTAGCGCTATCATCCTGGAGGACCACATCGACTGTTGAAGGCAGGTTCTTGAGACAATCCACATATGCCTGCCACGGATTGCCCCCTTTCGTTGTCTTCGGCGTGGCGCTGATGTCCGCTCCCTTCCTCTCTCGTGACTCGAAACGGGTTAGTAGGCCGTCAATTATGATTAGTCGCCGGTCGGCGAAGAAAGGGGCAGAATTGCAGACAGCACTGAGTTGGTCAGCAGGAAGCCTGGCCCCCTCAAATACCATGATGTTCAACGAAGCCATGTCTCCGCCGCCCATGTTGTGTTTCAATGTTTCGATCGCAGCTCGCCTGGAGAAGCTATCCTGCCCGCCGAAGATGTAGAGCAATGGCGCCTGTCCTTCCCGCAGAATGAGACTACTAGAGTATATCGATTGATGGCCGTCGACTTTCTTAGTTTAACATCTCTATCGTGGATTGAAAAGGGGCGATTTTCCGGGAGTGAGCCGGAACCCCCTTGCCCCGTGCTCCAGCATGGTGATAGAATAAGCATGGTCTATCCCGCAAGCAACGCACCAGAGCCGTTGGCTCGGGAGATGATCGGAGGTGTAAGTCTGATGTTTGTGTTCAGCGCCGGGGTGGTTAGCACGCACGGCCCGAATATGTTCTGGCAGGAGGAAGGAATCTTATCGATGAATCCTTCCATGAGACGTAGGGGGAATCTATACATTGCGGCAGAGGGATCTCCCTCTGAATGCCTACTGGCGATCACTGCTCTGCGAAATCAATTCTACGGCGACACTGCGGGGGGCAACACCACCGCTCTGCGACAATCCGCAGAAGCGGCCAACCTCATGCTGTTCAGGCGATGCGGCATCGGCGTTTCCATGGTGAGCGCCGCCATTTCGGATTCGGGGCAACTTGCTTTGCTGCGAGCTGGTGATTGCTACGGATATGTTTACCTCAGCCAAGATGGCGAGTTGCTAAGATTGGGGGATAGGCAATCTGCAGACCAGGCTCTAGGTAAGAGGTCCGAGGCGCATTTTGCCGAGACGACCAGGGTTTTGCGAGACAAGGACATTCTCATCCTATGCTCTGGCGCCTTGATGGATAGCCTCGCCGAGGAGGACGTACACTCGGTCGCAGTGCTTTACACCGGAGAGGGTCCGGAAGTGATTGCCAGACGTCTGGTCGAGAAGGCATCACTCGAAGATAACGGCGGTATTGCCACTGCTTTAGTTGTTATGTGCCGGGATAACGGCATGGAAATCGAGCCTGTGCTGCCGCTAGCCGCCGCGGGGGTCGGCGGAATTGAGTCAAGGGCCGGCTCGCTATTTTTCGACGCCAACTCCTCGACTGTGGCAGAAGCCAAAAATGACCATCCGACGGACCGGCCTGACATCAAACAACCACGACCGAGATTGAGATTGCCCTGGTTTGAGAATGCAGGCACGCTACCGATAGTATTGGTATCGGCGGCCCTGTTAGTCGCAGGCCTATTCTTTGTCAGACCGCTGCTCTTTGGCTCCTCCGTTGGTACTCGTTCAGCGCCTGCGACAGCAGCGATCGACACTGGCTCAGGAAATCTTGATGCGCCCGAAGCGGTTTGGGCGAAGGTGGACTCCCTTTGGAAAAAAGGGGAAGCCGGTGACGTGTCTGCCTGGCAGGAGATCGTCTTGTCTCTTGAACGGCTTCAGACCAGAACCCCTGGTGACCCGCAAATTAGCGGTCGCTTGGGCTCCGCCATGACAAACCTAGCCTACGCGCAGCGTATGCAGGAGGCGACAACCTATTGGGGCGCCGGTGATACGAGGGCCCCCACGACGGGCAATTGGGCCAAAGTCGTCAGTGCTC
>JAUSEJ010000521.1 GCA_030650265.1 Dehalococcoidia bacterium
TGAAGAAGGCCGATATTGGCATTGCGATGGGAATCACCGGCACGGATGTAGCAAAAGAAGCCGCCCAGATGATCCTTGCCGATGATAATTTCGCCACTATCGAAAAGGCAGTCGAGGAAGGCAGGCGAGTATACGATAACATACGCAAGTTCCTCGTCTACATCTTCGCCCATCTCGGGCCTGAAGCAGTCCCGTTCGTTCTATTCGCCATCCTACCGGTTCCGCTGGCCATCACTCCCATGCAAATCCTGGCCATAGACGTGGGCACGGAAACATTGCCAGCTCTGGCTCTCGGCGTGGAGCAGGCCGAGCCTGGCATAATGCAGCGTCTTCCCCGGCCAAGAACCGAGCGTCTACTAAATAGGCCTCTTCTCCTCCGGGCGTACGTCTTTTTTGGCATAATCGAGTCGATCTTCGTGATGGCCGGGTTCTTTTGGGTTCTGTACCGTGGGGGCTGGACCTGGGGTCTGCCACTGGCGCCTGAAGATCCCTTGTATCTCCGCGCTAGTACTATGGGTTTTCTGGGCATCGTCATGACGCAGGTAGGCACGGTCTTCGCTGCCCGAACCGTCCGGGTGTCAGTCTTTGCGGTGGGGTTGTTCAGCAATCCCTGGATACTCTGGGGCGTGGCATTCGAAATCGTACTCACGCTGGCGCTGCTCTACATACCTACGCTCGCCAATTTCTTTGGCATGTACCCACTCGGCTTTGAAGAATGGGCGATCGTCGTGTTCTTCGGTCCACTAGTCTTCCTTGCCGATGAGTTGAGGAAATTAATTGCTCGACGTGGTGAGCGTATACGGGAACGGGGGTGATGCAAATGCGGGTGATTATCGTCGGTTGCGGGCGAGTCGGGTCGCTCTTGGCGGGGCTGCTGTCGGCCGATGGGCACAGAGTGGTCGTCGTCGACCGCGACGCCAGTGCTTTTGGCCGCTTGAACAAAGCGGGGAAATGTACGACGATCGAGGGCAATGCTTTCGATCAGGACATTCTGAAACGGGCGGGAATCGAGTCCGCCGATGCCTTCGCCAGTGTGACGGCGGGCGACAACTCAAACTACGTTCTGGCGGCCATGGCCAGAAATCGCTTCAAGGTGCCGAGGGTCGTAACGCGAATCTACGATCCTACGCGGGCCGACATCTTCCGGCGTTTGGGGGTGCCGATCATATCCTCAACCGTCTGGGGGGCCAACGAGATCCGGGAACTCCTGACCTCCATTGGCTTGACCAGCGTGCTCTCCGTTGCCAACGGAGAAGTGCAAGTCGTCGAAGCCGAGATAGGCCCGCTGCTGGCCGGCACTCAAGTGAAAGACCTGGAAATAGTAGGACAAACCCAGGTTGTTGCCCTGGTTCGCGGCGGCTCGGGGCTTATTCCCAGTCCTGAAACCGCTCTGGTTCGAGGCGACAAGGTGCTTGTCGCCGTGATGGCCTCGGCTATGCCGGGACTCGAAAGAATGCTTTCACCTTAATGCAGGAGGCGGAGATATGTTTGTGGTAATCGCGGGCGCCGGACTGGTGGGGCGCTATCTTGCCGAAGGCCTGATTCGGGACAATCATCGGGTGGTGATCATCGAAAAGGAACCAGCGGTAGCCAAGCGCGTCGCAGGAGAGCTTGGCCTGAAAGTGGTCGAGGGATACGGCGACAATCCCGGCATTCTCGATCAGGCTGGCATCAGAAGCGCCGATGCATTTATCGCCGTGACCGGTGAGGACGAAGATAATCTGGTGGCCTGCACCCTGGCGAAGTTTGAATTTCACGTCGGTCGAGTCATGGCTCGCGTCAATAATCCGAAAAACGAGTGGATGTTTGGCAGAGACATGGGAGTGGACATTGCCGTGAGCCAGGCTATGCTCTTGGGGAAGTTGCTGCAAGAGGAAGTAACTCTTGGCGATCTCGTCACTCTTCTCAAACTGCGGGAAGGCGAAATCGCCCTGGTGGAGAAGCCTATTCCGCAAACGGCAAAGTCGATTGGCCGCCAG
>JAUSEJ010000532.1 GCA_030650265.1 Dehalococcoidia bacterium
TAAAGGAAAAGGGGATCAAAGAGATCTTCCTCCCCGGCACGCCAATCCGCACCATCGCCGAATATATCCGGGCAAATGTCCGCCCGGTGGAATAGACGATCACGCGGCGGCCTTACTAAGCAGATGGATGCCGTTCTAGTGTTGTCAGGTGACGAGACAGAATTGAAAACCTACAAGGAAATATTGAAAGGAAATATTGATATGTGGGATAAGAACGAGCTGGAGCGAATCCGACAGGCGCGCAATGAGTGGGAGGATGGTACCATCCGCCAGTCTCTTTACAGGTTTGGCATCGTGGAATCCCCCAACAAGGTCTTTACGCCTCTCGACGTCGTGAATCATGATTTCCTCGAGAAAGTGGGCGTTCCCGGACAGCCACCCTATACTCGTGGCCTCTATGCAATGCCTGTTCCTGACGAGGCCAGCCAGGGCGACCCAGATCGCCAAGCTTCACCAGATCAGGAAGGAACGTGACAACGACCGCGTGAAGTACGTTTTGCGACACTTGCGAGAGGCGGCGAAGAACGAGAAGGAGAACCTCATCCCTCATCTGGTCACGACGGTGAAGACCGACGCCAGTTGGGGCGAGATAGCGAGCGCCTTGCGTGACGTATCCGGCGATTTTGAGCCCATGACGGTGCTTTCTAGCCGGTTATAAGTCAACAAAGAATTTGATTTGTTGGGGAGGTTTGCTTAATGCCAGAGGGCCTGCTTTTAGTCGAGACGAAGGACCGGATCTGCACAATCACTCTAAACCGGCCGGAGAACCGCAACGCCCTGAACCCTGAGCTGCTGGCCAAACTGGTCAGTACCATGGACGCGCTTGATGGAGATGACGATGTTCGGGTGGTCGTAATTCGGGGTGCGGGAGAGAAAGCCTTCTCTGGCGGTTTCGACATCGGCAGAATCTCGACAGTGTCTTCTTCGCCAGATGAGACAGGCGAGAGTGCGTCAAGGCCGGCTGACGTAGGGAACCCCTTGGGGACAGGACTCGCGAGCGTCAGGCGCTATCGCTATCCTGTGATCGCCATGATCTATGGCTTCGCCGTAGGTGGTGGTTGCGACCTCGCCGCTTCCTGCGACCTGCGCTTCGCCGCTGAAGACGCCAAAATGGGCATGACGCCGGCCAAGTTAGGCATTATGTACGCCTTCGACGGCATTCAGCGCTTCATCGACCTCGTGGGTTCGGGCGGGGCAAAGGAGATATTCCTTACAGGCGGTCTTTTCGATGCCCGGAGAGCCAAGGAGATGGGTCTTGTGAATCGTATAGCACCGGCCGCGGAGCTAGCCGCCATGACCTACGCCGTAGCGCAGGAAATCGCGGCGAATGCCCCGCTCTCGCTCAGCGGTATGAAGACCGCAATTAACAAGCTGACAGGCTTTAGCCGGCTGACCCACGACGAGGAGGCCGAGCTTGCTTCGCTTCGCCTGAAATGTCAGTCCAGCGAGGATTTTAAGGAGGGTCAGAAGGCATTCCTCGAGAAGCGCAAGCCGAACTTCCGCGGTCGGTGATGACGGGGTTTTCACCGCTGAGAGCGCGCTAGACGCGGAGCAAGGCACTTCTTTGTCTCTGCGGTCTCGGCGATCTCTGCGGCAAGATGGTAAGGGAGCAAGATGTTACCTCTTGGCGTCGGTCACGTGGGAGCGAAGCCCATTGGTGGGCTATAGGGACGAGTACCAGATTTATTGTCTTGAATTCCATTATGTCATAATGGGGCGTTTCGCTCCTAAATCATGAACTTGGTCCATAAACTATCGGAGGAGGTGTCATAGTTG
>JAUSEJ010000533.1 GCA_030650265.1 Dehalococcoidia bacterium
GTGGCGCGGCCCTTTTCTTGCCGGTCCTGTTCAGAAGCTACTGATCGTCGACGATGGGAATGCCCACGTCATCGATGCCGACCACCCCCACAGGCCGCCCAAAGTAGTCGCGGCTCTGGTGTTCGACCAGTGGAGGGCCGAGTGTCACCAGACACTCTCCGGCAGGCGGTCTACCACGTTTGTCCCCAGCTACCGGCGGGTCCTCTTCGACCTGAGCGCCACAACTGGGGCATGTACGGTTGCGCTGCATAGGATCACCTCCCCGGCGGCTTCTGTTTGCGGAACTTCACCACCAGGATGACCAGCAAGACTACCGTCAGTTGATGCGCACCCAACAAGTTCACCATAGGCTTCTCCTTTCCAGCCGGCGATAACAAAAGGGGGCCGCCGGCACAACGATGCCGGCGGCCCCCACAGGACAGAGGACGGACAAGATAAGGCCACAGTCCCCCCACGTTAGGGGACTGTGGCCTGGCGAATGACATTCTCCCCGACGCAAGCGTCGGGGTATCACAGTAATCTTAGTTGGTCTAATTTCGCCGCAAGCGGCGGGGTATTGGACCCTAAAAGAGAATAACAAAGAGAGGCCCCCCTAACGGGGAGCCTCTCTGCTTTGTTGGCGGCTCTCAGTAACCTTGATAGCGCCTGATAGCCTTGCTCACTATCCTGTCTACTCGGTTATGCACCTCTTCGGGAATGGTTCGGCCATACTTGACCACTTTCCGGCGCTTGTTCTTGCTCAACGGCTTCAAGGCGTCGCCCAAGTCTACATGGAGCGTGGTAAACTGTGAGGCAAGCCGAACCTTAGCGAATGGCGTAAAGGTTAGGCCGCTAATCCCTAGCGCCTCTATGTAGCTTTGTGGCTGACAGGCGTAAAACACGTCCCGCCCCGTTTCATTCCATTCGCCCCGCAACTTGCCGCTTTCGCCTGTCTCAATACGGCGCTCCGCCCTGGCTTCCGCCCGCTTTTGCTCGTTGTCGGCCTTCCGCCATTCCCGAACGAGCGAATCGGCGTATGGCTC
>JAUSEJ010000534.1 GCA_030650265.1 Dehalococcoidia bacterium
GCGATGAAGCTGGTTATCGGCGTCCCTTTGCTCGTAAGAGGCTCCTCTGAGGGGGGCCTTGGCGCGGGAAAGAAAATGTTCTCGACCTTGTCCTCTCCTTCGTAAAGGGCAAGTCCACCGCTGGCGACCTTTCTAACCTGATACGGGCTGCGCGATGACCGCGAGATTCTCGCACCGATGCCATTCTTCATGTAGAATTCCCCCGGACGCATGACGAAGCCGTGCCTGACCGTGCCTGGCCTCTTTTCCCCTATCTCCTTGAGGGTAACGTCCTGGTCCCGGCTTTGATACGATCCCGACCGGTCCCAAAAGGCCACTGTGTCGAGCGCCTCGGTATCGGTGATCCCGAGGTTCATCGCATCCCACTTGATGATGATCTCTCGGGGAAGATCGGGATATTTCTTCTGCAAGCTATCGATTCGTGTCATTGCATTCCCTCTTCTTTATCGCACAGGTGCGTTTACCGACGCGATGAACTTGGCCAGCCAGTTGGCGTCCGCGGGAACGCAATCTGCCGCCCAATTGCCGGGATTTCCCGCCAACTCCAGGATCCCGATGTCACCGGAGTATATAGGGGGCAGGCAATCGAGAGGACAAAACATGAGTTTGTTGAGTGTATCGTAAAGACCATACTCTAACATGGCTTGATGATGTCCCAAAGCAGCGTCCAGATAATAATCCGCCGGCGGCATCCTTCGGCTGAAGGACTGATTAGCTGTGTCATCCCCATAGATGGAGCCCACTCCTAATCGCAAACTCAAAAACGTCGGCAACACGCCATTCTGAATCAGCCAGCGAAAGCCTTCGATGAGGGAATCCCGGGCTTCTTGCCATGTCTTGTGGCCGTTCTCCGGCATCAGGCTGACACCCGCCACAAAGTTGCAGGCTACGTTGCCCACGCCGAATATATCAATCGCTTCGAGGTACGCTTCTTTGTAGTGTTCCAGCCCTCTGTGTCGGGCCTTTCCCGGACACACCTCCTCAAACAGCTCGGCCCCCCACACTTCCAGATTGAACTCGATACAGGCAAGTCCCGTATCCTTCAACCGGAGCATGTCCTTCCTGTCCATCGGCTGGGTGCTTATGGCCATGTTAGGGGTGTACGAAGCGCCGGTCGCTAT
>JAUSEJ010000536.1 GCA_030650265.1 Dehalococcoidia bacterium
AGTTGTGGCGCCATTCAGCGTCGATGCCGAGGTCCTTGTGCTTTGCCCGGATGTACTGGGCGGCAGCCTCGATGCTCTCTCGCATCACGCGCTGCATCGAGCCGAGGGGCACTATCCGCCCGGAACCCCTTGTCGCCTGCATCTCGAACCGCATGATACAGCCATGATCGCCGACAACAGCGAGCCCGATAACCTCGCCAATAGCCGGCGCCTCAGGCAAGGCGACTCGTTGGGTGCGCTCTGCATCGGGAAGAACGGGGGCGACCTGCTTCCCCGAGGGCAGCACTTTGACCCCAATCTTCACACGGTCATACTCACCAGGGGCTATCAGATGCAACTGTTCACGCACCCTTTGACGAAGCTCGCAGGCAAGAAGGAGAAGTTCTTCCAACTCCTCGTCGGTGACCTTGCCGTTCGGATACAGAATCTTCAAGAGACCGGATGTGGTTTTCAGGACGGCACGCTGATCTCGCCCGGACAGGCCCTGGCCGGTTTTCGCCATGTCCATCAGCTCAAAGCGAGCCCTGACCGCACCCAACAGATCGACCCGGCGCAGCTCGTGCATGATCTCGCAAAAGTAATCGGTGATGAATCCATAGTCTTTGGAGTAGCTGTCGGGTCCGAGCTTGGGGATATCCCAGCCAGGAAGATAGGCATGGATGCGGTCGAGAAAGGCAATGACCTGCAAGAATTCCGGCAGAGGCTCGAATAGGTGGTAGTACTTCTCGTGTGGCGCTCTACCCTGAATGTCGATGTTTCCGACGAAAGCCAGGCTGGCAAAGGCAAGCATCTCTTTCTTGCCCCGGCTGAACTTGGCATCCTGCATGTATCCTTGCATGATGCTCACGAACGCCTTGGGATCGGTAAAATCGGTGTTGGCGATCTCGTCGAAGACGACCACGTCGCGGGTTCCCACCTCACCAATTTTGCCCGTGTTCAGGTTTATAAAAAGTTGCGCCGGCGTCGCCTTCCCGCCAGATAAGACATGAGCGTAGTAGGAGATGTTACGGTATAGATAGGTCTTGCCGGTCTCGCGAGGGGCAAGCTCGACCATGTTGACGTTGGTCTCGACGAGGGGAATACAGCGACTGAGGTAGCACAGCTTCTCTCGCCGGGACATCTTCTCCGGGTTCAAGCCACATGAGTTGATGAGGATGTCTATCCACTCTGCGCTGGTGAAAAGAGAGCGCTTGCGAAGGTATTCGTCCAGATTGATCACGGCGATCTGGAACGGGGTGAAAGCCGTAATCTTGAAAGGTCGGACCTTCTTGTTGTGGACTTCTGTCTCGTCATAGGTCAGGTCTATTGTTCCCCACATGCCGCCGGAAAGGAGCATTGGATACTGACGTACGATGCCCTCCGGGATGTTCACAAAGCTTTCGTTGAGAGCGGAAATCGTGGCCCAGTAGGTGTCCTCCGTCTCCACAAGTCGAACTTCCAAGCTGGCTATGACCGAGTGGTGGCGATTCTCCCTGATGTAGTGGCGGATCTTCTCGGCCTC
>JAUSEJ010000537.1 GCA_030650265.1 Dehalococcoidia bacterium
ATAGCCTTCTGTCCCAGTCTACGGCGCCAACCCAGAAGATGCCGTCTCTTATCATCCTTGCCTTCATGCCGATATCCTCCTGCCGATTCACGTCGCACACTGGCGATACTAATAGTGTAGCCTAGAGCGGCCAGTGGCGCAAGTAACCTTCAGGGTCGAAAGCGAGCTTGTCGACATATCCGTCAGCGTGGTATATTACGATCCAGAAAGATCGATGACAGACGTCGACGCATTAAGCCGAGGCAGACTGGATGAGTCCAATTGAGAGGCCTGCTTTAGGAGGATCCAATGAAAGAGCGGCGTTATACCATCGTCCTCATGCCAGAACCCGAGGAGGGCGGCTACTCGGTTATCGTGCCGGCATTGCCAGGATGTGTCACTCAAGGGGAGACTATCGAGGAGGCGATCGCGATGGCGAAAGATGCCATTGCCGGTTGGATTGCCGTCGCCGAGGAACATGGCGAGTCAGTAGCCGAAGAGGATGACGGGGCGCTCACAGCCGTCGTCAAGATCGCGGCTTAGTTAGATTGAAGACCGCTTTCTAGGAGATTATGGTCGACATGCGATTCAAGCCCAACGAGATCCAGATACCGAAGAAGTACTTTTGCTCCTGCTCGGCTATTTCGTGGTTCACGGCGGGATATAATGATCGGTTGAACGACCGAAAGGGTCCGGAGGAGAAGGACCTTCGAATTAACCAGGGCGACGACGTCTGGGAGGCCTATTGCGAGGGTCGCAGAGCGGCTGAGGAAGGCATGTAGGGGGTAGGCCAATGATCAGGCTAGTCTATTTTCTCCGCCGCGACCGGGGCATGTCACTCGACGACTTTCACCGTTATTTGCGGGACATTCGCGGTCCTCTCCTTGCCGGCCATTCGACCGATCTCCACATTCGCCGCTGTGTTCACTCCTACTTTGCCGAGCTGCCGCAAGATGAGGGGGCAAGGAAGGGCCGCGGCGCGGCCGAGCCCTATGACGCTTTGGAAGAGATCTGGTTTGACAGCCCCGAGGAGGCGGCCGTCGTTTTCGAGTCGGACGAGGGCCGGCGAGCTGCTGCCGAACTGGTTCGAGACGAGAGCCAGTTCGTGGATTTCGCCCGTTCTTCTCTCTGGTTTGCCATCGAGTTGCCGCAGATCAATCCCACGCCGGAGAATATCGTGGCGAGGGAAGAGACTAAACCAATCCCAAGGTGAAATCTACATGGACTGGCGGCGAAATCAGCCCAGCGCCTGTCATGAGCCCGCTGAAAAAAGTGGTAATAGATATGCATGGAATGGGCGTCGGTAGCTGCCGAGCGACATGATGAAGCGGATCAGAGAGCAAAGACAAAGTGTGAAGGGCGTCCGCTTTAGCCCTCGGTAGGCTTTTTCATCAAGAGCCACCCTTGCTTCAGTTCTTTTGTAGCTAATGTAGCGGTGGATTCGCCGTACATTGGCCATAGCAGCACAACCTATCAGCACCATGCTAACTCGGAACAGGCCTCGCACTGGCAATTGACAATAGTTATAGGGAGACTTCAGCGAGGCAATAGTCGATTCGATGGTAACTCGCAGATTCCGACCGCTCTGGCGGTCTTGGGCAATTCG
>JAUSEJ010000538.1 GCA_030650265.1 Dehalococcoidia bacterium
ATAGCCTTACTCCCAATTCGTGGCAAAGTATGATTTGACTACCACGCAGTTTGACCACCATCAATGGCTATAACCTGTCCGGTTATGTAACTTGATGCTTCGCTGGCAAGGAATATGGCTGCTCCCTTTATTTCACCGGCCATTCCCAATCGGCCCATCGGTACATGTTCAATCATTTCTTTCTCTGAGCTTTCAACCGTGCTCTTGGACATACGTGTACGGAAGAAGAAAGGAGCTATGGCGTTCACCCGAATATTGTACTTGGCCCATTCCACGGCGAACTGCCTGGTCATTACCGCAATCGCTGCCTTACTTGCTTGATAGGCAATCGCCTGCATGACCCTTGGGTCAACCGCCAATAGTCCAGTTGTGGAGGTCACATTGATGATATTGCCACCACCGCTCTTCTTCATCTCCTTAAACACCTGCTGGCTGCAAATCAGCGTTCCCTTGGCGTTGGTGTTCAAAACAGCATCCCATTTATCGAGAGGCATATCTTCCGGTAGTGCGCCCCAGGTAATTCCGGCATTATTTACCAGGATGTCAATCTTCCCCCATTGGCGTAGAGTCTCCACCATGATGCGTTCTACGTCCTCAACTTTAGTGATATCGGCCCTCAATGCCAAACACTCGATGCCTAAGTGTTTCATCTCTTCGCAAGTTGGCGCTAGCCATTCTTCGCGCCGCGCAGTGATAACGACCTTTGCACCCGCCTCGCCCAAGCCCACGGCTATCTCCTCACCTATGCCTCTGGATCCGCCGGTGATTATGGCTACCTTCCCGGTAAGTTTGAAAATATCGCTCGCGTGCGTCACCATCTTACCTTTCTCCTGGTTTCTTAGCCTTTCGGCGGAGTGAAGACCATCAAATTCCTCCAAAACTCTGGCTTTCTGACCCTCAGCTTCGTCTGCGCCACGATCGGCGAGACATTTCGTGCGGTAGCGAGTAAACTACAATTGGTCCTGTCGAATGCCTTCGCAATCGACCGCGATCTCGCAAACGCTCTTGGCGCTGCTATCCCCGCAAGTGGGATTTAATGAACTCGACGATGCTTGCCGTACTCGAACCGGGGGGAAAGACCCCGGCGATACCTAGCGCGTTGAGCATGGGAATGTCGTCGTCGGGTATCGACCCGCCAGCCACAACCAGCACCTCACAGCTGCCCTCCGCCTGGAGAAGCGCCATCGTACGCTCTACCACGCCGTAGCGGCCGCCGATATTCAGACCAATGACGTCCACATCCTCTTGAATCGCCGCCTCGACGATTTGTTCAGGTGGCAGAACACCGGCGTAGATTACCTCCATGCCGGCATTGCGCAGGGCCGCAGCCACGACGGCCACACCCCGCCAGTGCCCATCGAGGCTCGTCTTCGCCATGAGAACCTTGATCGATCGCTTCCCTATTTCCATATTCCAACTCCCGCATAATCCGAACGAGGAATTAAACACAAAAACACAAAGGCACAAAGGATTCCTCTAAAACAACAAGAACTTAGTGTCTTTGTGCCTTTGTGTTTCCTCGTCCCTGCTATATGTCTACTGGCATTCTCCAAATCCCGAACACGTCACGTAGAAGTTGCCCAATCTCGCCTACTGTGGCATACGCCTTCACCGCCGCAATCAGCGGTGGCATCACATTCTCGCCCGTGGCGCAGGCGTGGCGTAGGGCTTTCAGCGTCGTACCCACCAGCTCGTTGTCCCGCTCTAGCCGCAGCCGCAGCAACCGCGCCACCTGAATCTCGTAAGTCTGCGGATTGGGCCGGAAAACCTCGACCTTGTGCGTCTCTTTCCCGGATTGGAAACAGTTCACGCCAACCGACTTCCGTTCACCTGTCTGGCTTCGCCTGT
>JAUSEJ010000539.1 GCA_030650265.1 Dehalococcoidia bacterium
ACAGCCGCGGCGTGAGTCGGCGTGCGCTTGCCGATGATCTCACCCTTCTCGTCCCGCATGCTGCCGGACTCGATGAACTTCTTGGCATTGTCCCAGGCGCCGCCGCCGTTGTTGAGTACGGTTGCCAGAATGACTCCAGCAATGGTACCTACCATCAGGAAGGCCGCCATGGCCTCCCACTTCAGTATCAAGCCTACAGCAATCGGCATGCCGACTGCGAGTAGACCGGGACCAACCATGTTGCGCAACGCCGCCTTGGTGGTGATATCCACGCAGCGGGCGAAGTCCGGCTCTACCTCGCCGGTCATGATCCCCGGGTTCTCCCGGAACTGACGTCTCACTTCTTCGATGATCTTGCTGGCTGTCGTGCCTACAGCGCGAATCGCCAGTGAGCTGAACAGATAAACCAGCATAGCGCCCATAAGAGCGCCGACGAACACGTTGATGTTGGCCAGGTTGACCGTTAGCGTCCCGGCCTCTTTCCCCAACACTTCGGCAACTTTATCTAGATAAGCCGAAAAGAGGAGGAAAGCAGCCAACGCCGCAGAGGCGATGGCATAGCCCTTGGTTAGGGCCTTAGTGGTGTTTCCTACTGTGTCGAGCGCATCGGTGATGTGCCGCGCCATCTCCGGCGCTTTGGACATCTCGGCGATACCACCGGCGTTGTCAGTGATTGGACCAAAGGTATCCATGGCCAGGATATAAGCACAGGTCATCAGCATACCCATAGTCGCGACTGCCGTGCCAAAGATGCCCGCTTGAACCGAATTAAGGTTAGCGATCACGGCCTGAGAGCCAAAATAGTAGGAGGAAATGAGTGCCGCGCCGATCACGATAGCCGTGCTGGCAGTACACTCATAGCCAACCGCTGTGCCGGCGATGATATTGGTTGCTGGCCCGGTTTTGGAAGCCTCAGCGATTTCCCTAACCGGCCGCCACGCGCCCGAAGTGTAGTACTGGGTGATGTAAACAAAGGCAATACTGGTCACGATGCCTACCACACCGGCATAGAAGAACCAAAGCCATTGGTCGCCCAGCATCTGATTGGTACCAATAAGCATGCCCAGAACGGCCAGTATGCAAGTAACGTAGTAACCCCGATTCAGAGCCTTCATCGGGTCTTCGTTCTCACGCCCGCGCACTGCCAGTATACCGACAATGGTCGCGATCAGACCGAAAGCACGGACCACCAAGGGGAACATGATCCAGGCCGGCTGCGTTGAGCCGGTAGCCTTGAAGATTGCCACACCGAGGATCATCGCGCCGATGTTCTCGGCGGCAGTAGACTCGAAAAGGTCGGCGCCACGACCGGCGCAGTCGCCAACGTTGTCGCCGACGAGGTCAGCGATAACCGCGGCGTTTCTCGGGTCGTCCTCAGGAATTCCCGCCTCAACCTTGCCAACAAGGTCGGAGCCAACGTCGGCTGCCTTGGTGTAGATTCCACCGCCGAGCTGGGCGAACAAGGCAACAAAGCTGGCGCCGAAACCGAAGCCAACGATCAGGAAGGGCGCTTGGGCGATCTCTGCGGGCGTGCCAAGGCCGCCATAGGACCAGAAAATGACCGCCACGCCGATCAGACTGAGCGCCACGACCAGAAAGCCGGAAACGGCGCCACCGCGCATCGCGACAGTGATTGCCTCACTCAGACTTCGCCTGGCGGCGCTAGCGGTGCGAATGTTCGATTTGACGGCTACGTACATTCCAACGAAGCCGGAGAAGGCCGAGCAGCTTGCGCCTACGAGAAAGGCGACTGCGGTGCGCCAGCCAAGGTCTACGTTCTCAAAGGTGCCGATGAGAACACCGATTACCACGGCCGCCACAATGGCTAACACGCCGATGGTCCGGTACTGGCGGTTCAGAAACGCCATCGCCCCCTTGAAGATCATGTTCGAAATCTTCATCATCGCTTCCGTGCCCGTATCTCTCTTCAGCACGTCCTGCGCAAGATAGATCGCGAACAAGACAGCGAGGATACCCGAGATGGGTACCATCCAGATAATGCCCTGCATTAATCCCTCCTATTATTTTGAATTGTGCTGCGGCTCGACCGCTTGGGACCGTAGATCACTGACACAGGTCAGACCCTCATTAGACCATGCCATCCCCCCTTGCCTGTCAAAGTTAACGGGTCAAGCGCTCAAAAGCGGAGTTAGTGTAGCAGATTACTACTGAACGGTCAAGGAGTTGTTCCTTGAATTCTGGCTTCGAACGATCTAATCGTCTCCTCTAGATCCTTTTGCCTGAGGATCATGGTGAGATCGCCTCGAGTCTTTTCCAGAACTCCTCGAACCAGATCCGTGGTGCGACGAAGTCCACCCGTCATTCCATCGGGAAAATCCATCGTCACCAACACGGCGTAGATGTCGTCCATCGCCTCTAACAGCCGCTCCGCCCGCCCGGCGTCGCCCAATCGAAGGATATCAAGCGCATGTCTCCGGAGCTCTCCCGCCGTCTCTCCCAGACCATTCAAATAAGGCACATAGCCCACGCCGATTTCGTCGGGGTCTGGCAGAGCCCGATCGGAGATGATCGCCAGCGTCGTACTGGCCTCGGCATACTCCTTCTCGGCATCTTGAAGAAACCCGGCAAACATTATATCGGGAAAATCAGCGAGAACTGTCTGCGCCTGGCTCACGGACGAGCGGGCCCGGGAAAGTAGGTCAGCGGCCAGCTCGAAGTCACCGCGATGGGCCGCCCGAATAGCATTGGCCGAATGCCGGATTATCTCTCTGGAAAGTTGGAGCGCCGCCTCCCTTGCCTTGTATTTGGCCGTTAGATGCGCCCTTATCTTCTCCCCTATCGCCTCGACTGCTGCTATCATCTACTTCCCGCACAACCTTATCGAGAGCCTATTGCGCACTGAAAGGCCCCCTTCATCCTTCGCCAGGAAACACGAACCAGCTCACCGTCCCTCTCATTAAAGAGCTGATCACCAGGAACTTACCGCTGAAAGCTGATGGCTGACTGCTACTTTATGCCGGATTCGTACTCTTCGAGCAGCTTGCCACTACGACCCTTTTCGACAATCTCGTCGAATTGCGGTGGCAGCTCGCCGCCCATCTCCTGAATGCGCTTCTTGGCCCATAGCCCGATGTTCCGGTTGTCCTTCGTGAAGTTCGGGTCGTTATAGTCTGAATCCCTGGTCTCGCTGAGCCGGTCCGCCTCAGATCGATGATAGGCCACCGCCGAAATGATCCTCTGGAGATCGCTGCTGCCACAGGCAGTGCAGTCGGGTGAACACGAGGAGGCCACGCTTCTCACGAAAACGCTCACCTTCCTGCCGCAAGAGCCACAACGGTATTCATATATCGGCATATGGTTGCACCTCCACTGTCTGAACCGCAGATTAACCAGATGATCGGATTTCGCAGATAACTGCCGAACCTATAGCAATCCTTAAGCGGAAGGACGTAATCAGCGCAATCTGGTCAAGCTGCGGTTCAGACCAGCCCCTCATCGCCGGAGCCGGGCTCATCCGGGGACTCGCCAGCTTCCATCCGCTCGACCATCTCGTCAAACTCCGGCCCCAGATCCTCCCCCATCTCCGAACCCATCTTGCGAGCCCAACGAGCCATGCTTTTCGGGTCGTTCTCGTCCAGGTCACCAAAGCTACTCGGGTCCGTCAAATCGTCGAGGCGGCTCTCTTCGGACTTAACGACCGAGAAGAGCGATACCAAACGTCGCAACTCCTGCGAACCGCAGGAACTACAGGCTGGCGAACACTCGTCGGAGAAACTGCGGAGAAAGACCGAATTCTTGCGACCGCAGGCTTTGCATCTAAACTCGTAGATTGGCATCGAACCTCACTGGATCACGAAGGTATGAGTTACAGCCCAACGGGCCGCTACCGGTGCACATTATAGCATAGGCGAACAAAGAAATAAACAGGTTGACAGCGCCGATCACCCCTCCACTTGTGAAAGTCCGCTGGTCGAACTATAATTATAGTTAAATAACCATGTCTTTGATGTGTTTGAGGACAGACCATCTAGTGACAAGCGCCACAAACGGGGAGGAAGATCTCATGAACGTAATAGTGTACAGCACATCCACCTGACCCTATTGTCATCAGGCGAAGGAGTTTCTTTCGCAGCGAAACGTGCCCTTTCAGGAGAAAGCGGTGGATGTAGACCGCACAGGCCTGGATGAAATGGTAAAGAAGAGCGGACAGAGCGGCGTGCCCGTGATCGACTTTAACGGCGAGATCGTGGTCGGGTTTGACCGACCCCGGCTGGAGCGCCTCATCGCCGATTTCCCCTCCAGTAAAGTATCCTTGGGAGCGGCCATTGCCGACGCCGCAAAAATTCTGACAAAACGGGGCGAGATACCGGTGTTCGGCGCCTACATCGGCAAGGTGAATCCGGGCTCACCGGCCCAAAAGGCAGGCCTCAATGTGGGCGACATCATTACAGAATTGAACCTGAGACCGGTAGCCAATGCCGGCGACGTGGAGCTAGCCCTGGCCAATATCCGTCCTGGCGGCACCGCTCACCTCATCTTCCAGCGTGGCAACAGGGTGCAGCGGACCCAGATCTCTTTTTGAGCAACCGGCACTAACGATCGCCGGTGACGGCATTCTTGATAAGCTCTATGCGCTTGGGCTTGTTATCAGGCGTTAGCTCCACTGCAACGAAATCGATTCTCCAGAGCTTGGGCAAGTTCTGATGTTCCTGCAAGTAGGATAGCGCGAGGGAGATAAGCTTCTCCGATTTGGCGTAGCGAATGGATTCCTCGGGAAGGCCGAAGGCGGCGCCGTGCCGGGTGCGAACCTCGACAAAGACTAGATACTCCTTGTCCTCGGCGACGATGTCCAATTCGCCAAGCCTTGTGCGGTGGTTCATTTCGCGGATCCGGTAGCCCTGCTTCCGTAAGTAATCGGCGGCTAACTTCTCGCCAAGGGCGCCAGTTGCCTTTCGCTGGTCGGGCATGGCCTTATCGCTCCTCCTCATGGCGGTTGGGCCGCAGGCTCACTACGGCTTGCCCTGCTTTCACCAGACCGTATAGCCCCAGGGGAAAGAGCGTCGCCTGAACCGGACCGAAAGTTCGCCGGTGATGAGGCGTCGGGCCCAATCTCACAAGTGCTCTCAAATGCTCCTCAGTCCCATATCCGGCGTTTTGCTCCCAGCCATAGCCCGGAAAGCGAAGCGCCAGCTTCTGCATCAGACGGTCCCTAATCACCTTGGCCAGAATCGAGGCGCAAGCGATAGCGTAGGACGTAGCATCACCGTCAACAATGGCCGTATGCGGCACGAGGTCAAAGCCCTTGATCTCCCGTCCATCGATCAGGGCGTGATCGTATTCGCCTACGCGATCAAGCGCCCGTCGCATAGCCAGATACGTCGCCTTGAGAATGTTAAGTCGCTCGATCTCCTCCACAGAGGCTAC
>JAUSEJ010000542.1 GCA_030650265.1 Dehalococcoidia bacterium
CGAGAAGGGACTAGTGGACTACGTTCAGAGGCTGATGCCGGGCGGCAGTCCGCTCATCAAGTTGCCCATCTCGATTGCCAGGACACGGGAGGATGTATCGCTGGAAGTGGCCTTGCAGCCGGACAGCCGCAGCTACAAGACTCAGATCCTCTCGTTCGCCAACGGCGTACGGACAACCGACGGCGGCACTCACGAGATCGGGTTCAAGGCGGCGCTGACCAAGCTGATAAACGACTACGCCCTCAAATGGGGCATTATCAAAGATCGCGCCAAGGAGCAACTAAAGCCGGACGTCATTCAGCAGGGGCTCACGGCCATCATCTCGGTAAAGTTGAGTGACCCCCAATTCCAGAGCCAGACCAAGAACCGCCTGAACAACGCTCCCATAGAGGGCATAACGCGCTCGATCGTCCTCGAAGGGCTCACCGAATGGTTCGAGGCCAACGCGACGCAGGCGAAGGACTGGGTCAAGAAGATCTACCGGGACCAGAAGGCCCGCAACGAAGCCCAGATGATCGAGGATATGGCCCGCACCGGGCAGCGGAAGAGCGGCGACGTGGTCGACGTGCAGTTGTCGCGGAAGTTCGCCGCCTGCAACAGCAATGACGCCAGACGCAACGAGTTGTTTGTGGTCGAGGGCGAGAGCGCCGGAGGCTCGGCTAAACAGGCGAGGCGCTCCGAGTTTCAGGCCATTTTGGCCCTCAAGGGCAAGCCTGTAAACGCCTACAACGCTTCGATAAAGAGCCTTACGGAAAACGAAGAGATAAGGACCATTATCGCTGTCATTGGCACCGGCACGCGCGACCATTTCGACTACGAACGGCTGAAATTCAGCAAGATCATCATCATGGCTGATGCCGATGTCGACGGTAGCCATATCGTCTGCCTGCTCCTCACCCTGTTCTATCAGGAAATGCCCGTCCTCATCGAGAAGGGAAATGTCTTTATCGCCTGCCCGCCCCTCTATTCCGTGAAATTTAAGGGTAAGTTGACCTGGCTCATTGACGACGAGGCCAAGCGCCAGTTCCTGCGACAGCATCCGGATGCGTCCAGTCTGGAGTATAAGCGCTATAAGGGCCTGGGCGAGATGAACCCCTCAGAACTTCGGGAGACGACGATGGACCAGGCCCGCCGGGTGCTAAAGCGAGTAACTATGGAGGACTCGGCTCTGGCGGCCAAGATCGTCGACGAATTGATGGCGAAAGAAAATGCTGAGGCGCGACGGGCCTTGCTGGCCAAACAATCCAAACACCTGGCCGTGGCTGGCAACCTGGTGTAATATCGTTTCACGCCAACAAGTTTGTATTCATGTCACCTGAGTGAAGCGAAGGGTCCGCAGGCCAGGGAGCGGATTCTTCGTCCTTCTGTGGCAGGACTCAGAATGACAATGGGACGATCGCATTACTGTCACCCTGAGTGGAGCGAAGGGTCCGTAACCCGAAGGAACGTCCTTCCACAGAAGAACCAATGACAGATCCAGCGCGAAACCCCGAAATGCAAAAGCGTAGGGAGGCCAACTAGTGGCGGCCAAGGATTCTGTGACTCTGGTTATGGACGAGGACATCCGCGAAGAGGAGTTCTCCCAGATAATGTCCCGGTTGTTTGCCGAGTACATGGCGGCGACCATTACCGACCGGGCCATTCCCGATGCGCGCGACGGTCTCAAGCCGGTGCAACGGCGTATTCTCTACTGCATGTACATCAATGGCTATCGGTCGAGCCGGACGACGATCAAATCGGCCAAGATCGTCGGTCAGGTAACGGGCGAGTATCACCCCCACGGCGATGTCGCTATCTATGACACCATGGTGCGTCTTGCCCAGCCCTTCACCCTGCGCTACCCCCTGGTCGAGGGCCAGGGCAATTTCGGCAGCCTCGATGCGGACCCGCCCGCGGCGTCGAGATATACCGAGGCCCGTCTTAGCCCCATCGCCGAGGTGCTGTTGAGCGACGTCGATCAAGAAACGGTGCCGTTGATGCCCACTTACCTTCAAGACCCGAAGATCATGGAGCCCTTCTATTTGACCGGCCATCTGCCGCCCGTAGTCAATCCCATCAGCGGTGTCGCCACCGGCTTCAGCACCAGCGTGGCCCCCCACAACCTGAATGAGGTGCTCAACGCCGCCATCGCTCTCTTTGACCACCCGCATATGACGGTCAAAGAGCTGCTCGCATACATTCAGGGGCCGGACTATCCAACCGGCGGCCAGGTAGTTGGCACCGAGGGGGTTATCGAGTATCTGGAGACCGGCAAGGGACGCTTTACCATGCGGGGCAAGGTACGACTGGAAAATACGCCGAAGGGGCAGTCCCTTGTCATCACGGAGATCCCCTACACCACCAAGGATAAAATCAAAGCATCTATTGGCAAGGCGCTGAACGAGCGAAAGATCGAGGGGATCGTCGACCTCAGGGATGAGTCGGACGACGATCATGGCATGCGGATTGTCCTAACCCTGCGAAAAGATGCCGTGCCGTCCCAGGTCCTCAATGCGATCTACCAGTACACCGATTTGCAGCAGAACGTTACGGTTCAGATGGTCTTTCTGATGGGTCAACCGGGGCAGCGGGCTTTCGAGCCAAAACAGGTGGGAATGCTCGAGCTGCTAAACTACTGGAACAAGCACCAGCTCGATGTCCTTACCAAGCGTCTAAGCTACGAGCTAAGGCGGGGCCAGGAGCGCCTGCACATCGTCCAGGGCCTCATCGTCGGCGCGGCTAACGCCCAGGCTATCGTGCGCATCTTCCAACAGGCGGCGGACAGGACGACGGCCAAGGCGGAGATTCGCCAGAAATACAAGCTGAGCGAGATACAGGCCGAGACCATTGCCGGGATGACCCTGTCTCAGGTGACCAAGCTGGACGCCGGACGCTATGAGACCGAGAGAGCGCAGCTCGAGGCGAGGATCGCCGAGCTGACGGCTCTTCTGGCCGACCACGGAAGGCTGGTTGCTCTTCTCAAGAGCGAGTACAGGGCAGTTAAGGACAAGTTCGGCGATGCCCGCCGGACCATCATCGATACGGGGGCCGCTCCGGAGATCCTCGTGGTTCAAAATATCATCGAGCACAAGGCTATTTCCATCCAGATATCACCTGATTCCCATGTTCGTATGGCCGCGGAGGGAAAGCGTAAGGGTAAGGACTACCCGACCATCGCCCAATTCAGCGCCAGTTCGACCGATTACGTGATGTTCGTGGCGAACTCCGGCAAAGTCTACGCTGTGCGGGCCAACAAGCTGCCGGAGACGGGCGGCAAGGGCGAATCCCTGCGCAAGATCATCAATCTGGGCCAACACGAACAGATCGTTGGGGCCTTTGCCTTCGACACCCACAGCCAGGATCGCTACCTCCTCCAGTTCACCGAGCAGGGCAAAGTGAAGAAATCTTCTCTCTACGAGTATCGCAGCGCCGACTCCTCCGGTCTGGCGGACCTGAATCTGATCGGCGACGACAAAGTGAAAGTGGCCATGTTGGTCGACGAACCAGAGCAGTATATCGTAGTTAGCAGCGACGCCAGGGCCCTCCGTTTTGCCGCCGATACCGTGCGGGCCACGGGCCGGGTGGGTCAGGGCGTTCAGGCCATCGCCTTGAGCAGTGGCGCCACAGTGCTGGCGGCCTTTTACGTGAGCGAGAAGGACAACCGCTACCTTCTGGCTGTGAGCGCCGGCGGCTTCAGTAAGAAGACAGCCCTCTCCGAATACCCGGCCAAAGGGCGGGCCACCGGCGGCGTGCAGGTGACGGGGATCGCCGCCAAAGACAGGCTGGCAGCCGTCGCCGTGGTTGGGACCAAAGACGAAGTGATGCTCTGGACCGCCAAGGACCTGGTCATCCGGCTGGCGGCCAAGGCCATTCCCACCCAACCAAGAGACCGCAAGGGTGTCCCTGTTCCCGGCCTGCCCAAGGGTGAGGAACCGGCTGGTATGGTGTAGGCTGAAATGACTGGCTGGCGAGAACGGCCGAAACCGTGGCTCTGGCTGGCGCCGATGGCTGGCGTCGCCAATTGGGCCTTTCGCGAGGTCTG
>JAUSEJ010000546.1 GCA_030650265.1 Dehalococcoidia bacterium
CGAGAAGGATGTGGCGACAGGGGAGCCGACGGGTCTGTTATTAGGAATGAACCTTTGGTTGGGAAGGAATGTTGTCCCTCCCCTGGGATTGGATGAGCTGAAGAAGGGGGTTCTGCTGGCGTCGGAGTCCTTCTTGTCACAAGGAGTTACCTGCGTCCACGACGCCAGTCCGCGCAACGGCCTGGACGAGTGGCGGCTATACAAGTCCCTCGTAGAGAGCGGCTACCTTTCCATTAGACTGCGAATGATGATTGGTTTAGACGGGCTCGCTGGGATACTTAGTGATGGTCTGCGCCCGCACGACACTGCCGGTTCGTTCCTAAAATTGGGCCCGGTGAAACTCGTCGTCGAGCAGATCGGGGCCGATCTGTTCCCTTCTAAGCAGGTGCTGGCCGCTCAGGTTCGCCGTGCCCATGAGGCAGGTTTTCAGGTGGCGATCCATGTCATAACGCCGAAAGCCATCAGAGCGGCGATCGATGCGACGAAGGAACTGGGTTGGGAGGATGTTGTAAGGCGTCGCCACCGCTTCGAGCACTGCACTTATCTTCCCCCTGGCTTGGTCCAGCAACTCCGGCAGACCGGGGCGACGGTCGTTGGCCAACCCTCGTTCATTTTCTTCAACGGCGCCCGTTATCTCGGCGAGGTTCCGGCGAACAAGTTTAGTTGGGTTTGCCGCGGGCAGAGCCTGCCGCGGGCGGGGGTGCCGCTTGTGGGAAGTACGGATACGCCCGTCGTGCCCAACTCCATCATGGCGGCCATCGGCGCGGCGGTTACGAGACAATCCGAGGTCGGTTTCGTCTTCGGGCGCCGCGAGCGAATGGCAGTTGGCGAGGCGATAGGCATGTTTACGGAGCAAGCCGCCCGTATTGGCTTCGACGAACATGATTTAGGCACGCTTCAGCCTGGTAGCTTAGCCGATATGGTTCTCTTGGCGGAGAATCCAGCCGACGTGGCTCCCAACGATATAAAGGATATAAGTCCGTCTGTGGTGTTTATTGGAGGGAAAGAAGCCTGGAGCAGGGAGAATAGGAGTCGATCGGCCATGGTTCCTTGACACTCCTGGCTCCCTTGGATATACTCCACAGTGACCCCAGAGCATGGAGGAGATTTTGAAACTTAAGCTTGACCTGCACACCCACCCTTTCGAAATTTCTCACTTCGAGCGTGCTAGCGTCTCGACAGTGGGAAAGTTGCTCGATGCAGTCGTGGCCAAAGGGCTCGATGGCATCGGGGTAACCGAGCATTTCAGTCTAAAGTATGGTATGGAAGTGAAGAGGATAGCCGACGAGCATTTCCCCGATGCGGGCGTTCTCTTGATCCCCGGTCACGAAATTGAAATGGAGGGACAGGAAGTGGTTGAACTTTACCTGGCCGATGGGGTTGTCTTCCGTTTTCTCGCCCATCCGGGTCATCCCCGCCAATCTATATTCATTGACGAAAGATTTCATGGCATTGAGTACCAGAACGGCATGCATAACTGGCACATCAACAAGCCGCTTGTGAAGAAGGTAGCTGAGGAGCACGACCTCATGATCCTCACCAATAGCGACGCTCATTACCTCGACCAAATCGGGGTTTACTATAATGAAATTGACCTTGACGAGTTGACCCAGAAGGTTGAGCAACGGTCTAAGCGGGTCGTGTAGCCATCGGGAATCAGGAGTTTCAGCGGCAGGGCCATTGGTGTTAGGGATGGGAATGACAACGTTAGAGGACGACAACACGGCCTTGGGCGGGATCCGGGTGCTGGACCTGTGTGACGCCAAGGGGGTCTATTGCACCAAACTCCTGG
>JAUSEJ010000547.1 GCA_030650265.1 Dehalococcoidia bacterium
TAGCCGCGTCCCTGCCAAGCCAGGTTGGCGACGACCAAGCCAACGGCGAATTGGCCAGGAGACCAATAAGACCTTTCTCCAACGATTGTCGGGCGTTTCGCTCGTCAACCGGGAAGCAGGAGAACTTGAAGTGCGCACGGAGTTCGCGACTTACCATTTCCTCGAGTTCTTGCATGGCTGGTCCGTCCTGCCGTATCCAGTCCTGCAGACCGCCGATTCTAGTTCTCCTCAAGAGGGCGCCGCCAATATGGCGTCGGAACGGGCTCGCGCTCCTATTCCCGCGAAAGTGTAGGCGGATCCCGGCTGGAAACCGGTCATCCTCCCGGTGTGTGCCAACGCGCACCACCCGATCGACGAGCACGCCTCGATGTTCAACCATTTCGCCTCGTTCGAAGAAGACGTAAAGTCCGTTCTCGGGCAGTTCCTCTCTGGCTGCTGTGAAGTCGAGCCTTGGCAGCAGTTGTAGGAGGTCATAGAAGCGTCGTACCAGTGAAGTTCTGTCCCAGAGTAGCTCGTTTCCCACCGCTCCTGCGCCGGAATTCATGAATAGCGGTCCTCCTGTCCGAGGCTGCTCAATGCGCCTGCGCGAGCCAGATTATATCATATGTTTGGGCCAGCGCCTTTTCCAACCCCGCTATCATCCATCCGAACGTCAACACGAAGATTGTGGGAACCGCGATGGGAAGAGGTCGATTCATCTTGACTGACGACCAAACTATGCATGCTGTCGGATCTGGAATGTCCTGCTGCAGACATCGAAAGCGCGCTAATCTCCATGGCTCGGCGAACGGAGTCAGAGGGCTGAAGTCGAGGCTGTCCCACCCAAGGTAGGACGTAAGGTTCGAACGACAATATTTTGTTGTCCAAGAGCAATGGCGGCTCACCCGCGCCAGTAGCCAATGCCCTATTGCTCAGGCCGTTCCAATCACCGTGTCTTGACAGGAGCTGATACTCGACGGATAATCGATTTCACTGACTTGAGGAGATTGAAAAATGGCGTACTGCGAGAAATGTGGCGCTGAGATTATCCTCGGAACGCTTTTCTGTAGCAGATGCGGCGTGCGATTGCTGTTTCCAAGCGCCTGCTCTTACTGCGGATTTGCTCTATCGCTAACCTCTATTTTCTGCGGCAACTGCGGTACCACAGTCCCTGACGCAGTTCGGGAGGACACTTCGCCGGTGCAGCCCGTATCGCCGAAACCTCCAGACACACAGGAATACGTCCAGCCTTTTTCGAAACCTATCGAGAGGCCCATATCGCCGACCTTACCCGCGGCCCAGACGCCGCCTTCCCACGTGCGGTCCTCACGGGAAGAACGGGCTTCCTCATGACTAGAAGCGAGATATTCAGGACGGGCCACGGTCCCGGGCCGGATCGACATTGACCTGATCAAGAGGGAGCTATTTGCCG
>JAUSEJ010000548.1 GCA_030650265.1 Dehalococcoidia bacterium
CGACTCCCAGCGATTTCAGGTGTTCTATGTCCTTCGGCGGAATGATTCCCCCTACAACGAGAACGACGCTATCCAGCCCGCTCTCCTTCAGCAATTTGACGATCTTCTCCGTGTGCTCCTTGTGAGCGCCGGTCAAGAAGCTGAGGCCGATCAAGTCGGCTCCCTCCTGAATCGCTGCCGACACGACCATTTGGGGAGTCTGCCGCGGCCCGGTGTAGACCACCTCGACGCCGGCGCTCATAAGAACGCGGGCAATGAGCTTCGCCCCCATCTCGTGTCCATCCAACCCTGGCTTAGCTATTATGGCCCTGATCTTCTCCGCCATTGTCACCACCTCATAAAGTCAGCGATGGCTCGTACTCGCCAAACACTTTCTTAAGCACTCCGTATATCTCGCCCACCGTCGCGTAGGCCTTGACCGCCTCCAGCATGGTTGGCACGATGTTTACCGACTTGCCAGAAGCCTTATCGGCCGCTGCTAGGCCCAGTCGCTCGAGGCTCTCCCTGACCTGGGCGTTGTTTCGCTCGGCCCTTACCCGGTTGATTCGCCCTATCTGCCTCTGCTCATCCCCGGGGTCGCCCTCGAAGAGGTCGATCGGTATCTCCTCCGCCTTGACGAACTTGTTGATGCCGACGACCTGTCTCTCCCCGGATTCGACCTCCTTCTGATACCGGTAAAGGCCATCCAACTGTTCCTTGCTGTATAGGCCCTTCTGAATAGCCGCGGCCACGCCACCCATGCTCTCCACTCTGTCGAGCCAGTAGCGCGCCTCTTCCTCGACCTGATTGGTCAACTTCTCGAGAAAATAGGAGCCGCCCATCGGGTCGATGACGTTGTCCAGGCCGCATTCCTCACCGATGATGTATTTCATCTGCTGTGAAAGTTGAGTGGATTCCAATGTCGGCAAGGCCAGCGCCTCGTCGTAGGCGGGAGCCCAGATATGCTCCACCCCGCCCATAATTGAAGCCAGCACTTGCATAGAGATCCTAACCAGATTGTTCAGGGGCTGGAAGGCCAGTAGACGATTTGCCGCAGTGTAGACGGTAATGCGCAAACCCAGCACCCGGGGATCGTCGGTTTTGTATCTCGCTTTGACGACTTTGGCCCAGAGTCGCCTGGCCGCCCTAAACTTGGCGACCTCCTCAAAGAGATCGTTGTCCGCCGAGCAGTGAAGGTCCATTCTGGGGACCAACTGAGTTATTGGCAGCCCTCTCCTTATCGCCGCCTCAATGTAGGTGAGGAAGTGGGCGATGCCGAATCCTATCTCCTGGGCGGCGCTGGCTCCACCCCAGCGGATCTGGGTGGCGCAGACATACTGGGGCGCCCACTGCCAGCTCACCTTGTCGTCGAAGTTTTTGCAGACGTATTCGACCACATCGGCGGCCAAATCGATGGCGACCGGCACGGGAAAAATGTAGGTGCCCCTTCCCGAGTACTCCTTGAGGGGATCGTTCTGGATTCGCACCTGACGCAATTCGGTGGGGGCGATTCCCCGCTTCTCGGCCAGAGCCAGGGCGAGAGAAAGGCCATAGGCCCCGATGCTGTTGGCAACAAAACCGAGGCCAACCTGGCGCAGGTCGATGTCCTCGAGAACTCTATCCAGATCGGCTAG
>JAUSEJ010000564.1 GCA_030650265.1 Dehalococcoidia bacterium
ATGGCCCCCAGGCCCGTTTGCGCGTCGTGTAATAGAACTGGTCGTCCGACATGCCTTTCTTCCAGTCAGCCGCAGCCCTCGTCTCCTTGAGGTGGGCGTACATGCGATGTTTGAGGTCGGCGGGAAAGGCTTGGTTGTCGAAGACTATGTTCTGGAAGCCGGTGGCCAGATGGACCTCCGCCGTGCCGACTTCGGTAAACCTGTGGAAGGCTGCCTCGGGCAGGGTGGAAGCGCCATGCTGGACTGCTCCGGCCATGCCGTATTCCTTTGTAGCTGCCGCCGACAGGTCGCGGAGAACGTCGAAGTCGAGGTCCACCATGGCCATGGTGCCATCGGGTAGAACTACACCGCCGTGGACGGTCCCGGTCTGAACGCTCAGTTTGCTAAGTCCATTCTTGTCCGGTCCAAGCTCTATCGTGAAGCCTCGCATGAAGGCCTTCAGTTCCTCCACTGTGCTGTTCTTGCCGCCTACTTCGCCGATCTCGCCGCCAACGGATACTGTAATCCCTGCCGGCTCGATCGCGCGGATGAACTTCGCCATGTCGGCGGCACAGTGGAAGTTAGGCCGCTGTTGCTCCTCGACGGTTGGCTTGGCAAGGTCGACTAGCGTCGAGGTGTCTATATCGATGTTGTAGAAGCCAGCCTCGATGGCACGCCTGGTAAGGGCTTTCAACTGCTCCATCTCTTTGCCGGGATTCTCGGCATAGGCCTTGGCGTTCATCTGGAAGTGGTCACCCTGAATGAACACCGGTCCCTTGTAGCCCTCCCTAATTGCCGCGGCGAGAACGGCCGAGGAGAACTCGGCGGGTGTCTGATCTGTGTAGTCCATCTCTGAGCGGGCAATCTCGAAGATAAAGGCCTTGCTGTTGTTCCGCATGGCGACCCTGAAGATACAACGGGCCACATCGTAGGTCATCCCGCGTAGGTTCATAGCGGGCACCGTACTGTGGCTGTATTCCCCGCGACCGGCGGCCGCGTATAGGGAATCGATGGAAGAGGGGATGGCGCCGAGCAGACGGCTAGCTTCCCAGATGAGCCAGCGACTGGTGGTTCGCACCTCGTCGTTGCCGAAGACGCTGCTGTAGACTAATCGGTCGATGTCATTCTTGCGGAACGCCTCGGCGTCGGTGATTTCTATCCGTCCCCCTGTAGGACCGTCGACGACGAGAACATGATGGGCAATGGACTTGTTTAATTCGGCCAGATCGGCGTATTGCATGTTTAACCTCCACTAAAATTCCCGCGCTTTCGCGTACTATACCATGTATGCACCAAGTGGGAGAGTGTCTGCTACGACTGGAACTTATCGGGCTGGCGGGGTTCAGCCGGGATTGGCGGCGTCCCGGGCTCGCAGGTGCGTTACCTCGGCGTTCAAGGCTCGGATCCGCGCTGACATGATTTGCACCATGTGGATAGCCAGGGACGGGTCCTCGTGTAGACGGCGGAGAAAGGTCTTTCTGTCGATTGTGAGGACCCGGACTTCGCCCGAAGCGCGCACAGTGGCCGACCGGACCTCATGGTCGACTACCGCCATTTCCCCGAACATTTCACCCTTGCCCAGCACTTTGACGCGAACCTCCTGACCGTCCTCCTCGCAGATAACGTCAGCCTGTCCTTCCTGAATTACGTACATGCAGTCGCCCGTGTCTCCCTGACGGAAGATGGGCTCACCTGACTTGTAGACCTTGCCCAAAGCTCCTGATTCGATGGGTGACCTCCTTTCATTTCTTACTATTGCCCAGAGGCAGGATGGATGTGGCTAGCTCGTATGTCAGACGAGCGATAAAGGCCGGGTGCAGCGTGCGCCGGAAGACGTCGCCATAGTGCTGGCTGCCGGTGAACATATCCCAGAGCACCGTGCTCATTCGCAATTGGCGGCCCTCTTTCGCCTGTTCTCTCTCGGTCATCCGGACTACAGCCTTGCGAGCAAAGCGTCGTTTCTGGATCTGCCGCGTCACGGTGAACATGAACTTGCCGATGCTGTTGTCTCTATCCATGCTCTGGCACGCCGGCCAGTAACGTTTTTCGAAGGCTTGGGCGGAAACGCCCTCGAAGACTGCGGTTGTGGCGGCAATTTTGGCGGCTCGATAGGCAGCGCCGATACCATCCTTGTACAAACGAGTTGTGGCGCAGTCACCGATGAAGACGAGTCGGTCGCCGTACGGATGAGCAGCGCCGGCGACGATGATCCGGGGCGCACATTGACAGTCAGGCTTGTCCCATTGCCAGTCGGGTGGCATGCACCCTGTCACTTCGGGAGCATCAAGGAAACTCTTGATGAGGGCGGCATCAATGTCATCTCCCAACAGGCAGACAGTCACGTAGTCGCCCTTGGGTATGATGGCCGCAAAAACGAGCCTGGGAATGTCTAGGAGGAAAACATGCATGGAGTTGCCCAAGTACTTCTGAATCGTCTCCTGCCCGAGATAGTACTCCCGAATCGATGTCTTGGTCGTCCCGGGTGGCCGGTAGCCCGAAACCGATCCATCAAACAATCCTAAGGCGTTGGTGTTTACGCCTGTCGTCACGACCAGGAGGTCATAAGTTTGAGGGGAGCCGTCCTGAGCCTTGATCTGCGGGTGCCCGTCAGTCCAGGTGATCTGGTCGACCTTGCCGGAAACCATTCGGGCGCCTTTGTCGGTGGCAAGGGAGAGCAGGTGGCCATCGAAGCTATGCCACTTGGAATCCTTCATGTTGCGAGGGCCGGCCCCCCGGTGTATGGCGCCTATTCTCTTCTCGTGCAGGGGGGTCTTGATGAAGGTACTGCCAAGATCGGTATGCATAACGTAGGAGTCGATTCCTCTTTGGACCACCGATGTAGGCAGATTGATCCCCTCGGTGGCCAGGAGTTGGACCAGAGACTCAGAGACGATGCCGCCGCACATGTTGCAGCCATAGGGGGCCGGGCGGGCGAAATCGCGCGGCTCGTATATGTCTACTTGAAGATCCAGCCCGACTCTTTGGGCCTCCTCCAGGAGAAAGAAGCTGAAGAAGGAACCGGCAGGGCCACCCCCCATAACGGCGACGCGAGAACCATCGCCGAGGGTCAGGTCGGCTGTGGCGCCTGCCGGAGACGGCATAAGTATCTTTTCGAGCATTGTTCGTCCGCCTGTCTTATATTCGTCCAGGGCCGCATTATAGGGTCGGTTGCCCGACCTGTCAAGGTCTCCCTTTGAGTGGGAGAGCCTTTCTGATTATGGTTCGTCGGCAAGTGACTTCATGCCGGGCTTATTGGTTTACCGGATGCCCAGCGCGAGGCTGAGTGCCATGGTAAGCTTGACGACATCCCGGTCTGTGCGGCGCAGACGGGACGACAGGACGACGGCAATATTGCGAAGGACCCGATAGCCCAGCAATGGATCCAATTCGGCGAGTCGTTCAAAGTTCTCGTGGGTGATCTCGACTAGCTCGCAACCCCCGCGAGTCGTGATCGTGGCCGAACGTTCCGTGTCCTCAAGCAGCCCCATTTCACCAAAGAACTGCGGAGCGTCCAAACTAACCAGTAGTTTCTCGCGCGATCCCTCCGTTGGCATTTGGATTCCGAGGCCGAGCCGCTTGGTGACCTCGACCGAACCTTCGGTGAGGATAAAGAGAGACTTGCCCTCGTCTCCTTCGCGTACGATGACAGTATCAGCGGCCACGCGGCGCGAGGTGACTACGCCGAGGATCGCCTCAATTTGCGCTTCAGTCAAGCCGGCAAGAATCGGTACAGCGCGCAGTTTTTCAGCTAAGCTCATACTACCCTCGGAATGCCAACAGCGGTATCGCCGTTGGCGATCACATAGTCGTCACTCGGGTTAACGAGGACGCGGTTATTGGCCTTCTCAAAGCGAAGAAAGTCGACGCCGGCCTTCGTAAACTGATTCTTGATGAATTGATCGACCAGAGAATAGTCGTCCGAAAGAAGATCATCGAGTGTAAGACTCTTGTCCTCGGTGACGATGGCCACGGTAAGGAATCCCTTACCGCTGCGCAAGAAATCGAACAGCTCACCGAACGAGTGCCCGACCATGTCTGCTGGCACTGTCTCGCTTTGGAGGCCACTGCCAGAATGCGACAGAACTCGACGCGCCACCAGTGAAACGCCGGGCGTCGTTGCCGTGCTTGAAAGCAGGAAGCTGTTGAATTCGCCGTCGACTACGATGTCGTCGGCGCCGGCTCGCCGCAGGTGGATCTCGCTCTTCATGTCATGGGCTTCGGCGGTTACCTTGATGTTCCCCTTGAGGCTTTTTAGCGCCAGAGTAACCAGCGTGGTCCGTTCGTCGGATTCCGAGCCCGCGCCACGCGAGGTATCGGCGAGAACTATGGCGGCCCGGGCACTACCCACATTCGCCCGGTAGAGAACGCTCTCGACCGCCGGGTCGCCGCACACGTGGGTCACGTCCCGGCCGTGATGGTGCAGAAGCACTTCTTTCATCATGTCTTCTGGCAGTTCGTTGACCAGAACTACCTGTTCCCCCGGGTCTGCAAGTAGCCCTTCCAGCACACGCTCGGCCTGTGGATTCCAGCCACAGAGAAGTACATGGTTATTCATGACGTCGATCACCTCCAGCCCAAGTTCCTTCCTGATCTTTGCTGAAACCATAACCGAGGCCAGGGTCGCGGTGAAGAGAGACATCAGTGTCATGCCCCCGAGCATGAGCAACACCCCGACCAGTCGACCGAGGCCTGTCCTTGGTGTGAAATCACCGTAGCCGGTCGTGGTCATTGTTACGATTCCATACCAAAGCGCTTCGCCAAACGAAGTGATGGACTGGCCGCCTTCTCGCTGCTCGAGCAGGGCAATCGCTCCGGCGCCAACGACAAGCAGAGCGATCGCGATCGCGCCAATCAAAGGGATCTTCTCTTTGATCATGGCGCGCGAGTAATGTTCGGCAGAATCCATCAGGTTTCTCGGGAGCGACGATCGCTCACTGCGCCTCATGTCAGTTCGGCGGCTTGCGGCGTTGACACGCGGTGAAACGACTTTGGATGACTTCAGGCCGAGGTTGGCCGCTGTCCCCGAGAACGTCTTCCGATTGATCGCCGGTTGCGCCATCTTGATCACCCTCACGCGGGTCCGACTGTCGATTTGGGCGAAGCCACTATCCAACTGGTTAGCAACCAATCCGTCAGGTTGGTTACCGTGTCTAATCATACAGCAAGCCCGGCGAACTTTCAAGCAGATCAGGCCCAAAATTTGGGAGGGAGGTCGAGTTTGGGATTAACATTATTAGGCTAGCCTGCTAAAATGCCGGCGAATAGTACTTTTGGCCAGCCCTTTGATGGCCATTTGGCTATGTTTACCGGTACTTCGGTACTATGGTGTGAAGGAGTGACGTGCGCAGGCGCATTTCCGGCGTTATGACTAAGAACATACCGGGCGGTAAGGGACAAACACGGTTTCTCGTCGTCGGAATTATTCTCGCCCTGGCGATTGGCGCCCTTCTACTTAACTTCTTCCCATTCTCACCGCAGTCGGCATTGGCCTC
>JAUSEJ010000566.1 GCA_030650265.1 Dehalococcoidia bacterium
GAGGCACGGGATAACTCCAGCGGTGGAGGCTCCTTCCGAGCGCTACGGCTCCGTCCCTGAAGACGGTCCTAGCAAAGGGAAAAGTATCGCGCCCGAATGGAATGGCATGTTGGACAACTACTACCAGTTGATGGGCTGGGACCGGCAGACTGGGAAACCGCTCCCCGAAACCTTGCGCCGGTACGGCCTGGACAAGCCATTGGCCGACCTATGGTAGATCCGGTGCGCGGCAAGATCAGAATAGAAATCATCCCCTGGCTGACGCGGTATTTTGGCCAGCGGGGCTCGGCTCGCTTGATTCTCGAGGAGGGAATCGACAAGGAAATACGAATGGTCGATTTCCTCGCTAGCCTATCAAGTAAGTATCCTGCCGTGGGCGAGGCAATTATCGATCTCCAGTCTGGCCGCCTCTTCGACCACGTAGAGATTGTCCACAACGACGTCTTGCTTGGCGGCAAAGAGGCATTGGAACAGGTCGTCAGGGACGGGGATTCCCTCGTGTTTCTCCCGGCCTTCGTAGGAGGTTGAGTGCAACTTGACGCCAGAAAGCGTGTAGACTAGAATGCTTGCAGCATGATCATTGATCTCCATGCTCACACGTTGCCGCGATCGCAGTGCAGTTCCTTGTGGCCTGACGACCTGATCGATCGATTGAAACAGTTGGGACTCGATGGCGTATGCCTGACAGAGCACAACAAGGTCTGGCCCAAAGACCAGATTGCTTCGCTCGTCGCCAAGCATCACTTTCTGGTGCTTGGCGGTATGGAAGTAACCACTAGCGTCGGGCACGTTCTCGTCTTCGGTTTGGAGGACGACGCCTACGACCTGTGGGATGCAAAGAAACTCCGCCGGGCTGTCGACTCAGCGGGAGGAGTGATGATTCTCGCTCATCCGCTCCGGAGCTATGGCAGCCATTTGAAAGATAGCGAGTATGGGGCCCTCTTCGACGCCATCGACGTTCTCAATGGCACCGAGTCGAACCTGCACAATGAGAGCGCGGCTGCTCTCTGTCGCCGGCTTGGCCTCCATGGGGTGGGTGGCAGCGACGCCCATGCCTTGCGTGAGGTCGGCGCCTGCGCAACCATGTTCGAAGATACGATCACAAACGAAGGGGATCTCATCGACGCATTGAAGGCGAACGGCTATAGGCCGCACCGCATCAGATAATGAACCAAGAGGAGGTCAGACAATGAAAGAGACAGGCGAGACAGGCTACGAGGGGAGGGTCCTTCGTGTTGACTTGAGCACCGGAAACATCACAACCGAGACCATCGATGCGGCCACCATGCGTATGTTCATTGGCGGCACGGGCCTCGGCGCCAAGATCCTCTACGATGAAGTGCCTCCGGGCGTGGAGTGGTCGGACCCCGGGAACAGGCTCATCGTAAGCTCGGGTCCCCTGGGCGGCACGAAGATCATGGGCTCGGGCACGATTTCCATCGTTGCCAAGGGTCCTCTCACCAACGGCGCTACCTCCACCCAGGCCAA
>JAUSEJ010000567.1 GCA_030650265.1 Dehalococcoidia bacterium
AAACGGTGATGCCAGAGTCGCCCTCAATGCCCTTGAGCTAGCGGTCTCAGCGATGACGCCGGACGGGATAGGGATTCGCAGGATTGGCCTTCCGGCTATCGAAGACGCTCTGCAACAAAGGTCACTCATGTACGACAAGGCCGGTGAGGAACACTTCAACATCATCTCGGCTTTACATAAGACGATGCGAGGCAGTGACCCCGATGGCGCCCTCTACTGGCTCGGACGCATGTTGGAGGCTGGCGAGGACCCGTTGTACGTCGCCAGGCGTGTTGTCCGTTTCGCCTCCGAGGACGTGGGAATGGCCGATCCCCAGGCGCTGGTCATTGCCGTGGCGGCTCAGCAAGCCGTAAATTTCATCGGCATGCCGGAGGGCAGTCTGGCTCTCGCTCAAGCTGTAGTCTACATGGCTACGGCCCCGAAGAGCAACTCCCTCTATACCGCCTATGGCAAGGTGCGAGAGGATGTGCAGAAGACCCGCAACGACCCCGTTCCCCTCCACCTTCGCAACGCCGTAACCCCGCTGATGAAGGGATTGGACTACGGCAAGGGCTACAAATACGCCCACGACTTCGAAGGCCACTATGTTGAGCAACAGGGCCTGCCTGACGCCCTCAAAGGGAAACTGTATTATGAGCCGACGGACTTGGGGTATGAGAGTGAGATCAGAGAGCGGCTAGAGCGTTTGAAACCGGGAAGAGATGCCGATCATTGATGTTTCATCCCCGGTGTCCCATCGTTCTATTGAGCGAGAATCGCTATCGTTACACCGTCGCCGCCATCCCTATCTTCGGCCGCGTTGAATGAGCGAACCAGCGGATGACCTGTAAGCTGTTCTCTCACTACTTGCCTCAAGGCGCCGGTGCCTTTGCCATGGATGAGGCGGACGAAGGGCAGTCCGCCAAGGTAGGCGTCGTTCAGATATAGCTCGACCTCAGGAATTACTTCCTCAGCTCGGCGACCCCGCAGGTCAAGCTGAAGAGGAGCCGCATGCGAGGCGGCGGCGCTAAAGGTGGCCTGTAGCGCTGAAGGAGTATCAGTGCGGGCAGATCGTTTGGATCGCTTTTCAACATTCTCGCTCCTGACCCTTGCCTTGAATGAGCCAAGTTGGACTTCGATCTCTCCTTTGGCATCCGCCTCAGAGATAACCTCGGCCAACTGCCTGAGATGACGGACAAAGACGGTGTCTCCCGGTTTGATCGGTCCCATGGTTTCAAGTGGCGCTTGAGCCTTGGGAGCAGATCGTTTCAACCTATTGACGACCTCGCGCTCCGCTGCTACGGCTATATCGCGCATGGCGGCAAGTTGCGTCATCTCTGAGTGGCTATTCCGGGCTGTGCGACCAAGTTCACGTATCTGTTCCAGCAGGTCGTGGACCTCGGCCAGAGCCCCGTCGCGGGCGTTGTCGATTGCCTCAGTTCGTTCGGTTTCGATCTCCGCCCGTTTCCG
>JAUSEJ010000568.1 GCA_030650265.1 Dehalococcoidia bacterium
GAGCAAGGTCTGGCTATGGCCCAGCGCTCGGGTGTGCCGTACTGGGGGATCCTTCTACGCCAACGCCTGGCTTACGCGAATTTTCTTTCTGGCGCCTGGGACGAATCACTGCAGAACGGCATAAAAGCGATTGCCCTATCCCGCCGGGTGGGACACGCTCGTGACCTGGCTCATTCGTTGGCAGGACGGGCAATGACCCTGGCAGCGCAGGGAGAGTTATCTGAGGCCGCAGCCTGCATTTCCGAAGCAAGGATAGTGTTCGGTGGGGGATCGTCGATCGATAGGTACGTCTTAGGTCTCGTGGAAATTGTCGAGACGGCTCTCGCCCTCGAATGGGGGCAGGCCGAGCGTGCGCTCGATATTGCCAACGGTTTGATGCGTTCGCTGACGCTAGCGTCCACCCCTTCTCACTTGTTACCGGCGTACATGCCGGTCAGCCTGATGCTGCTGGCCGCAGCGGAGGCGGCGGCTGGAGATGGAGAAAGTGCGCTGGAAACCAGTCGCAAGCTCATCGGCCTTGGTCCGGCCGGCACGCCGTATTTGACCGCTCTCGCCTCTCGGGCTGAGGGTCTCGGCTGGCACGCTCTGGGACGGATGGAGGCCGCTATAGCTTGCTTGGCACGAGCGCATGAAACGTTCAGCGCCTTAGAGATGCCCTTCGAGGCAGCCAGATCCTTGTTAGAGCTAGCAATTTCGGCCGCCACCGAGCGACCGGAACCAGCCGTGAAAGCTGTCCAGCAGAGCTTGGCCACATTCGAGCACATCGGCGCCCTGCGGTATGTGTATCGCGCCCGAGTACTCGTTGGAGAGTTGGGCATTTCGGCGACCGCCACCCGCAGGACTCGTCTGGGCAAAGTCTTTGTGACCGCGCGTGAACTCGAAATAGCGCTACTGGTCGCGCAGGGCCTGCGCACGCCCGAGATCGCCGGGCGACTGGTGATTAGCAAGCGCACCGTCACCGCTCACCTCGAACACGTATACGCCCGCCTGGGTATCCGCTCGCGCGCCGACCTTGCACGATGCGTGATTGAGGCTGGCCTGCTTTAGCACCCGCGAATCATCTGCGTGCCGTTTGAGGCAGACACCCCGCACCAAGTGTAACTGAGGCTCGATTAGTTTGGCTCATACCCAAAAATAGGTAATAAATAGGATGTTCTTCCGATGTGGACGAGGCGCCACCTCTGTTATACTACCAGCAGGACTTCAGACAAGGGCCGAAGACGACACAGGTAGTAAGTAACAAACGGAGGAAACGTGATGACCCGACTCCAAGAGTTGGAGAAGAAGTATCCAGGTGTCCCGCGCGAATTCATCTTGAAATGGGACGTCCTGAACCGTGGTGTGAGAGACTCGGAAGACCTAGACAAGGTGAGCGAGTTTCAGCAGTTCCATTTCTCCTATCAAAGCTACGACCACGACGTAACCCTGAAGGAGTTGGTGGAGAAAAGACCGGAGAAGAGACTAAAAGGCGGTCGCGTTCTCCGGCCAGTGGCGTTCAATACGAAGAACGGCTTCGGCGCCGACCTCCGGATATCCACCAGAAGTCCGTACGAGGTCAGGGACATCGGTGATGGCCGGTTCGCCCTGTTTGAAGGAGAGGAAGAGGTCGACGTGGACATCTATTTTCCTCCTCCTGAGCCATCGGGGGAAGAGGAGGCGCTGACCACTAGCAAGGGGACGCCAATATCGAGACTCATCGAGCGCGTCGGCGCGAGACTCGCCATATTTCCACAGAGCGTCTGCGAGTATTTCCCCACGGGGGACCAGAGCAAGTTCTGCAACTTCAATGCCACTCAGGAGGACTCGCGCGCTGCTGGCGCCGTTCGCCCTGTTGCGGAATCTCTAGAGGAAATAGTGGAGGCCTACAAGATCCTTAGCTCCAAGTTCACCGTCAACCGTGTCGGTTTGGAGGTTGGCAATTTTGCCCGCGGCACCGAGGAGAGACTACAGGTTGAGTTTCTAGACACCATAGCCAAGGCAGCCTCCTACAAACCTAACTTTAAGATCTATACCTCGGCCTTGCCTAGGAAGTCGCTGGAAAGGTTGAAGGACGTTGGAGTTGACTGTATCTCTATCCAAATGGAAGTATGGGATCGGAATCTGTTTGCGGAGATAGTTCCGGGGAAGGCCAAGCGTATGCCCCATGAAGGCTGGCTAGAGGCTATCGTGAATGCCGTAGACATCTTTGGGCCGGGCAATGTGGGAGTCAAGGTCATCTCCGGTCTCACTCTGATCCCCGAGAACGGGCACAAGACCTGGCAAGAAGCTGTGGCCTCCCACATCGAGGGGAACCGCTGGCTGATCAAGAATGGCGCGTTTCCCAACAGTTCGCATTTGCGTCTGCCACCGGGCTCGGTGTATGGGGCTGTTCCATCCCTGCGAGAGAAGTTGCCACCCACGGAGTACTATCTGGAGATGGCCCAAGCCCATCATGCCGATATGATGGAATCCCGCTTCTTCGAGCGTAATCTGCCTGAAGAGCGGTTGTATGTGTATGCCACCAATCTTGCCGGAGCAGTCTATCTTGGGGAGCTGACTATCTGGGCTCTCGCTGGCAATCCGGACCACTGGATGGCCGGGGTCGTCCAGGCCCAAATGAACCGGGTTGCTCGGTTTGTTCCGGCAGTCGAGTCACGGGCGCAAGCAACCACAGGAGGCCAATCAGATTGCTGACAGATTCCTACTGAAGGATTGAACAAGTTCCTCTGTGTCGCACAGAAACGGTTCTGCTTTCAGCGTTGCCGGCCAGTGTGGGGATCGCCTAGTAGTGGCAGGCAAGAAACTCAATCTACTATTGCCAGCGTTGGGTGCCTCCCGAGCGGGACGGGAGCCTACCAAGCGCTGGCACCCCAGCAGATAGTGACCAGAATACTATGGGGGAGGTTTCACGTCAATGAATTCTAGGTTAGGCCGCCGGCTAGTCTTGGTTGGCATCACAATCGGCTCCGTTGTTTTAGCCTCATGCTCGACGGCATCGACGCCGCCAACGTCAGGCACGCTTTCGACGACCACAAAACCTTATGGTAGCCTGACAATAGCGGCGAACTTTGCTAGTGGAAGTTTCATCCCAAAGTACAGCAGTGGCGGGACCTACGAGGCCCTGAGTAGCGCTGTCTTCGATAGCCTGGTGGAACTCGACGTTGGCAACCGGGAGGTACCCGCCATAGCTGAGCGGTGGGAGATAGCCCCCGACGGGATGTCCCAAACGTTTTACATCAGGAAGGGGGTCAAATTCCACGATGGCAGCGACCTCACGGGGGCAGATGTCAAGTTCAGCCTCGAGATGATGATAGCGCCTGAAGCGACCCATAATAGGAGCGCGGAATGGCGCAACGCGGTAAAGTCTGTGGAGCTCAAAGATGACTACACTGTGGTGCTTCATATGAAAGCTCCGCAATTCGAGTTCGTGTCGGAGACTTCATCAGGCATAACAGCCGTGATGCCCAAAAAGTATATTGAAGAAAAAGGGGAGGATTTCTTCAGCAAGAATCCCATAGGGAGTGGGCCTTGGAAGTTCGTGAGCTTTACCCCTGGGGTCCGTCTGGAGATCGAGGCGGTGGAGAGCCACTGGCGAGCGGTGCCAAAGTTCAACAACCTTACGGTTCTGGCCGTCCCCGAGGAGTCAGCCAAGGTCGCCATGCTTAAGACAGGAGAGTTGGACTTAGCGGAGGTCGCCGTTGATTCCGTAGCGGGCCTGAAGGCAGCCGGCCTGCCCATAGTCCACTATGAGGGAGGGACTACTTATTATTCGTGGGTGTTTTATGATATTTCGCACCCCGAGCAGTATGCGCTCGGCGACGTACGAGTGCGCAAAGCCGTGCAACTGGCGGTGAACCAGCAAGAGATAGCCGATAAGATACTTGGCGGTTATGGTCGGCCGGGAACCAAAACGGTAGAGACGGGAGCCTTCCGGGACGCCAAAGATCCGCTCATTGTGAAGCCGTTCCCCTACGCCCCGGAGGAGGCGAAGAAGCTGCTTGCCGAAGCTGGATATCCTAACGGTTTCGACACGACGTTCTTCGATCCGGGGCAAGGGGGTCAGATCAGCACCATGGCTCAAGCTCTGGCCGGCTACGCGCTCAAGATAGGGGTCAAGGGAAAGATAGTGGCCGGGGAGTACAGCGCTCTTCGCACTATGTTCACACCCAAGCAGAAACCTGAAATCTGGAACAGCATATTCACCTATCGCAGCGCGAGCAGACCCGGCTTCTCACAACTGGACTCGACTTACCATAGCACGTTTAGCTCTATCAAGAACACCAACAACGCTAAGCTAGATGCGCTGATCGAGAAGATTCCGATGACGAAGGATCCTGCCGAGAGGAGGAGGATTGGGGTTGAGGCTCTCGTGATGGGCGCCAATGAGCATACTACTACAATCCTTGGGCAAGTGGACAGAGTTTTGGCCCATAGCGCAAAGATCGGCGATTTCGTCCATTACCCCACGCCTGAGGTTTTCACCAACGTGTACGAGACGATAACCCACGCCAAGTAATACCATGTCCTGATGAATGATTATCGATGAAGGATGGCGAGACCGAGTTGGTCTGGTTACATAACCGATTAGCGGGAGTTGGTATAAGAGAGTTGGTATAAGAAGGCGA
>JAUSEJ010000572.1 GCA_030650265.1 Dehalococcoidia bacterium
CCGCCTTCAGGCCGGGCACCGAGTCAGGCGATACCGCGGCCATGTCTAACTCCCCGGTCTTGAGCATGGCAACCCTCGTCGATTCCTCGGGGACATTCAGGAGGGTAATGTTCTTGAACTTTGGCACCGCCCGCCAGTGGCTCTCCACCGCCTCGAGCTCCATGCGGGTCCCGTGCTGATAGCTCAGGACTTTCCAAGGCCCGCTGCCCACGGGTTGCTTTCCAAAGTAGTCTACGCCCTTCTCCTCGATGTACTTCTTGGGTGCCACGGCAGGACTTCCCCCAAGACTGGTGAAGCCAGCCAGCAACTCAAACTGCGGCACCTTCATGTTCATCACCACGGTGTAGTCATCCTTCAGCTCCACGCTCGCGACCGCGGCACGCCAAATGATTCCGTCACTATGCGTGCCCGTTGGCGTCAGGACCCTTTCTAGGCTGTATTTTACATCTGCTCCTGTCAGGTCGCTGCCGTCGTGGAACTTGACTCCCTTCCGAATGTAGAAGGTATGCGTCTTCCCATCTGGGGCGATCTCCCATCGCTCTGCTATACCGGGCCTTAACTGTCCCTCAGGAGTTAGTTCTATCAGGGAGTCGAAGATGGCTGCCCCCAGCGGCCAAAACGTGGCCATGCTGATTTGGTGGGGATCGATGTTGCCGCTGACGAACTCGGTCTGAATGGTCAAACTGCCGTAAGGCTTGGTGGCCGTTGTGGTCGTCCCAGACGTGTCACCGGACGACGGTTGCGTGGTCGAGCATCCCTCTATTAGAGGAACCAAGAAGACAGCCCCTATCATCAGCGCTATTAAGGTCGACCAGTGCAGGCCAGAACTAGTTTTCATCTGGAATCTCCTTTACAAGTGAAAGTTCTTTCCCCGTTGGGCCTTATGAGAGGATTTCTTTGCGGCAAAGAGCCCAAGCTATCCGGTTCTACTGGCCCAGATTGAATCGATTCTACTAGGTTGAGAGTCCCTGAATCATCATCAAAATTAACTATTCAATAATGATATTAGTCCTTCGCAGTGAGGAGACCTGCACTGATGACGATTCGAGCAAGGGCCGTACGAGAGCCGATACCAAGTCGAGTGTAGATATGTTGGAGGTGGGAATTGACGGTTGGCTGGGTGACGATCAGTCGCTTGGCAATTTCAGCAGTCGTCATGCCCTGAGCGACAAGCTGTGCAACCTCCAACTCGCGTTCAGTCAAAGAGATTCCTCCAAGGCGCGGCTGTCGGGTGACAAGCGTCGAGATACCAAACCTTTGGAGTAGTCGCCGAGCGCGCTCGACGTGGCGTTGAGCATCAAGGCGCTCAAACGTAGCCAAGCTTTGCTGCGCCGCTCTTATCGCCAAGTCCGGTTGGACGTCGGTAGCGGCAACTGCTTGCTCTAGCAACGACCTCGCGGCCTCGAACTGCATCTCCAATGTGGTAAACGCTTCATGCGCTCGACCGAAACACTCCATTGCACATCGCGATTCGCCAAGCGCCTGTAATGCCAGACCCTCGGCTAGGGTAGCGAGGGCTGCCGGGTAGATTGCATCGGGTGGTCCCAAATCGATGAGGGCGCGCGCCGTCTCTAGCGCGCTCTCCGGCTCTCCCGCTGCCACCTGCACCTCGGCCAGAAGCATGAGGCCCATCGGCTGGGTTGGAGGTATGAGGCGAGGTGGGGTGGTTATCGACCCCGGCGGGCAAATGAAGCCTCTGGCAATGCCTAGGGCACGGTCTACTTGTCCCCTTTGCAGGGCGAGAGCCGTCTCGGCAATGTCGACTAGACTGAAGAGCTGCCTATCCCTGGGAAATCCACAACCTAAAATCGTTGTTATCTCAGCAAGACAAGCTTCAGCTTCCGGAAGATCTCCCTTCAAGGCGAGGATCGTTGCTCGGCCTGCCAGCGCAAAGGCCAAATCGCGTGGATATCCGACCCGTCGAGCAAGAACCACAGCTCGCATGCCTTCCTGCAGCGATTCATTCCAATCTCCAGACATGAAAGCGGCATGAGCAAGGCGGGTACGAAGAACGAGTTCCCAATATGGCGCACACAAACGCCGGGCAACGACCAGACCGAGCTCTGCTTGATGGCGCATGAGCTGATGGTCGCCCAAACGCATGCCTATGCGCGCCAGTACTTCGTGGGCCCGACAGCAAATTGCCTGTTCTTGTCCCTTTTCTGCTAGCCGCAGGGCATGGAGGGCGTGCTCGTGCGACTTGACAACATCACCCTGCCAAAAACAGGCGTAGGCGACAACCAGATTGGCTGTGGACTCCAGTCGCGGCGACGCAAGTTGTTCCGATGTAGACAGAAACTCGGCAGCCGCATTAGCTAGGCCTGCTACATCGCCGGTTCGGCTAAGAATCTGAAAATGGACATAGTGGAGGTCAGCCAGCTCCTCACAGGGCCCGGAATCGGCCAGAACGGCCAGGCCGGCCCGCACGTGCGCAGTTGCAACATCAAACCGACCGCTAGCCCACTCCGTACGAGCTAATCGATGGCGGATACGGGATACGCCAACCGCCTGTCCCATCTGCTCCCGCTCGGCCAGCGCCTCATTCCATGCTTCCACGGCCGCCTCTCGATTTCCACTTCCCTCCCTTGCATCCCCGAGCCGTTCGAGCAGCCAAGGCAGCAACGGCCCATCTGGACAATCTAAGTTGACAACGCTATGACTCTCACGGACCATTGTCAGCGCAGCATCAAAGTGCCGTGCAGCCTCCTCGCTAGCATGGAGCGCGAGTGCTTGCTCCCCCGCTGACATCAGCGCTGCCACAGCATGATTGTTGCTGGCCTCAGGCCCAGCGCCTCGGTAATGGCGAGCGAGACGGCTCACGTCGTACGACCGGAATCGTTGTAGCGACTCAATTGCCGCCAAGTGGCCTTGGCGGCGCTCCATAATCGGGAGCTCAGAATAAGCAACCTCCTGAATCAGGGGATGGGTTATTCTGTAGACCACCTCCAGACCGTCCATTTCTTCGATCACTAATCCTGTGTCTCGTAGAATACGGAGGTTCGCTAGAAGCGCTTCTTTCTCCAGACCGCTAGCCGCTTGAAGTATACTGTAGGGCGAGGTGTCTCCCAAGATGGCGATTAGGTCGAGCACATGCCGATCGCCTGGTGCAAGGCGTTCCAGGCGTCTCAGAATCAGACGACGTATGCTTGGTGGCAGGGCAGAGGCTCCTTGGGCATCTAGGACCCAAACATCCTTCTCAGATGTGCGGCGGTGGAGATGACCTGAGTCAACGAGGGCACCGATTAGCGCTTCCACGAAGAGGGGAGTCCCGCCTGCTCGAGCTTTGAGAAGTGTGAGAAGCTCGTCCGGCACATCTCCACCCAGAATACCTCGCACCAGTCTATCTACGGCTTCCGGTTCAAGCCGCGGAACCACGACCTCTTGGGCCAACCCATCCCGGTTCAGCGATCCTATAAGCGCCTGCAAGCCACGGGACGAGGTTGGAGCGTCCTCAATGTAGGTGGCGAGCATCAGCGCCCGAAGGTCGGCGAGACCGCGGGCGAGATAATGTAGCAAATCGAGAGTCGCGGGATCAGCCCAATGTAAATCGTCAATGAAGAGGGCAACGGGCGCCGCTTGCGTTAACCGTTCGAGAAGGCGGGCCATCGCCTCGAAGAGACGGGTTCTGTCGAGGGCAGTGTCGCCGAGAGGCTCGGGAGGAGGAAGACTAAGACCGCCGAACAGGCGCCCAAGGTCAGGCAAACCATCCACCAGCATGACAGGATGGGCTGCGCCGAGACTGCGAAGCAGTGGGCTAAAGGCGTTGATGATCGGGGCATAGGCAAGCTCCCCTTCGAGAGGTAGGGCCCGACCTTCGAGGACCGTGAAGCCACGTTCTCTAGCCAGAGAAAGAGCTTCTCGGGCCAGACGGGTCTTGC
>JAUSEJ010000901.1 GCA_030650265.1 Dehalococcoidia bacterium
CTGCAGACCGCTGGTTGCAGTCGTTGGTGCAGACGCCTACATTGAAGCGAGGGCGATGAGGTCGTCGAAGGATGTGAGGCTGCAGATGCCGTCCTCCATGAGAAAGCGGCCGACTTCATGGTCCCTGCGTGGGGTCGCCGCCGGGGTCACCCCACTGTTTTACCCCTCATGAGGGGTAAAACCCCAAATAAGTTACCACTTGATGGTGGATGATAAGCTCATGTCGACAATCCAAACGTTGGTTGCCCAGAATCCCTGGTGGCGGGGTCCAAACGCGATCGAACAGGATCCCAAGCTGCCTTAGTTGCAAGCCCAGCCCTTTCAACGAAGACCCTCTGTGCTGGATGCATTCCGGCTGGATCAACCCAACGTCTATACACTGAGCGGTCCTCGCCAGGTGGGCAAGTCCACGGCCACAAAAGAGCTGATTCGGAGTCTGATACGGAGTGGTTTCTCAGCTCGACGCATCCTCTGCGCCTCCATGGAGCTTGAACGAAATCCGAAAGCCTTGGGCACTTGAGCGGCTATTTGGCTCTCAGGCACACTCGACAGGTCAACGCCTTCGGTAACCAGGGATAGATCTTCCAGAGTGATCGTCAGAGTTGGCAAGTCTTCACCCTCGATCTTTCCTAGATGTTACCGCTAACAGCGGAATAGGCCACTCAAGTGGTCTACCTTCACAATATCACATGAGGATGGGCTTGGCAAGGGAGCACGGCGAACGAGGGGAATGAACAAGCCCCACACTGGCCGGAAAGCCGGGTGGGGCTTGTTCTACTAACGTGCTGACACAATCGTTGCAGCCTAGCTCATTTCGATGGCTTCGTGAGGACAGGCGGCTATACAGGCTTCGCAATCGATGCACTCGTCGATGGCTACCACTACGCACTTATCGCCTTGCTTGGCGATAACCTCCGTAGGGCAAGCATCCACGCAATCACCAGTTCCCTCGCATTTGACGGCGTCGATGATAATGGGCATTCCCTTCCTCCTTTCGCACGGTCTGGTGCGCATATTCTACCAGGTTTTGCCGGTTTACAAAAGTGCAGATTGCCGGATTCGGGTCATTTCCCAGAGTGTAGTTGGGCAACTTCTTTCTTTCGGCGATGTGGGGATGTAGTGGGTTTGATGGCGAAAGCGCAGACGCCGTCGCAGCCATTGTCCCGCTTGCAGTCTAACTCCTCTACCTGAAACCTATCGTCGGATAGCCAGCTTACCAATCCACTTCGACAAAGGGAGTGAGCCACGCAGAGGAAATCAAGGGCTGACGGTAAGAACAGGTAATGATCGGTGCTGACCCGGTCGATAATCGCTTGAGCGGATTTGCGCATGGTACGGAAGGCTGCGGGACAGTCAGCGTGCCTGAGAACTATTCTGTCTGTCGATTGCTCGGCCACCTCAGTATCCTGCTCGACGCGAAATGTGCGGGAGTCCCATTCCTTGAGAACCTGTGGCGCGTCCTCAAGATTGGTCAGTATCCCCCTCGGGACGTGGGTCCTTTTCAAGCCTTCCTTAATGCCCTGCCTGATCTGGGCCGTTTCCACCTTCGCCCCATCCGTGATCTCCATGCCGAGGGTAAAATTGACTATATAAGCAAGGCTCCAGCGCAACGCTGTTTTTAGCTGCTGTACTTCTTCTTGTAGTTTCTCGTGAGTGGCTTTCTCCTTGGTGACGCTTGAGACTCCCAGCCCGGGAATCCTTGACAACCAGTTTGACTCCGCATGCCTTTCCTTCATTGACCTCTTGACCGCCTCCATCCGCACTCCAAATATCAAAAGAAAGGGCTTGCCTAATATGATAATAGACAAGCCCTGTTACTTACAAAAGCATCAGTTTCGCGCACCCATTCACCTGGCGGAACTGGATGTTAACAGACAACCGATGCCTTTACCAGCCTAGACGGCCACAACCTCTGTAACTTCTGGCACGCTCTGTTTAAGAGCCACTTCGACGCCTCGCTTAAGGGTCATGGTAGACATCGGGCAACTGCCACAGGCGCCTAATAGACGGACCGTGACTCTGCCATTATCCTGAACGTCGACGACTTCTATATCGCCACCATCGGCCTGCAGTGCTGGCCTAATTGTTGCGATGGCCGCCTCGACTCTCTCTCTCATGCCGGTGTCCTCCTCATTATTAAAACATGGTTAAGGGAACCAACTCAACTCCCTTGACTCTGTAATCATACCACTTCTGAAGTGGATGTCAAGAAAAAGACATGCCAAAGGCCAAATGGCACGACTGCTACTTTGAGCGATCGTAGCCCATATACTCGTAGATAGAACTTACTGATGACCCTGCATGGATGCGTGCTATCGTCTCCCCGATAAGCGGCGCTAGCGACAGGACCGTCAGTTGCGGCATTTGCTTCTCCGCCGGAAGTGGCAGGGTATCGGTTACGATTATCTCCTTTATGGGGCTCTCACGTAGTCGCTTGACGGCGGGTCCTGAGAATACGGCGTGGCTGCAGCAGGCGTAAATCTCGGCGACGCCGTCCCGCTGCAAGGCGGCTACAGCATTGATTATGGACCCTGCCGTATCGATCTCGTCGTCGATGATCACAGCCTGCTTACCTCGAACGTCGCCGATAATACTCATTAACTCTGAGCTGCCGGAGTTCCCGACGCGACGCTTTTCGATGATCGCCAGCGGCACTCCCAGGAGCTCGGCGAAGTTGCGTCCTCGTTTGGCAAAGCCGAGTTCACAGACGACAACCGGGTCTGACAATTGTTTTTTTACAAAGTAGCGGCTCATCAGGTAGACCGCTGTTAGCTCGTCGACGGGAATGCTGAAGAACCCCTGAATCTGGCCGGCATGCAGGTCAACAGTGAGAACTCGATTGGCGCCGGCGACGGTGTAAAGGTCGGCCAGCAACCGTGCTGTAATTGGTACGCGAGGCTGGTCTTTCTTGTCTGTACGCCCATAGGTGAAGTAGGGAACCACAGCGGTAATGCGACCGGCCGAGGCCCTCTTCGCGGCGTCGAGCATGATAAGTAGCTCCATGACGCTTCTGCTGACTGGCGAAGCGCCTGACTGAATAATGAAAACATCGCGCGAACGGACAGGGTCGTTGAACTTGACGAAAATGTTTTCGTTGCTAAACTCATTCACCTCAACGTTGCCGAGGGGAACTCTGAGATAATCGCAAACCGCCTGTGCGAGCGCCGGATGGGTAGTCCCCGTAAAGACACTGAGTTCACCGTACACGATTATTCCTCCTGAAGCTTTGACTGCCTGGCCCGTCGCAATATTATCATAAAAAGCCAGGGAAGTATATACCCCTTATCCCTTAGCAATGAGAAGTTTCTCGATCTTTAGCCCTTGCATTTCGGCAATGGTGAATTTGATGTCGTAGTGGCTGAATTGCTCGCCCTCTGTGGGAATGTGCCCGAGTTCGTTCAGGACGAATCCGGCTATCGTCTCGTAGTCGCCAAGGGGGAGTCTCAAATCGAGTTCCCGGTTTATCTCTTCGACTCGCTGACCGGCATCCACTTCAAAGGTCTTGCTGTCGATTTCTCGAATCATGGTCGACCCCTCTTCGCCGGCGTCGCTCAAGCTTCCCACCATCTCCGCTGCCATGTCTTTGAGCGTGACAAGGCCTGCTGTTCCACCGAATTCGTCGATGACCACGGCGATCTGGATTCGCTCCGCCTGCATCTCCGTGAACAGTTCTCCCAGTGGCTTAGTCTCGGGGACGAAGTGTCCGGAAAGAATCAGCGATTTTATAGGATCGGCCCGGGTCAGGCTCGACTTTGCCACCGACGTGAGAGCGTCTTTTGCCGACATAATGCCCACGATGTTGTCCATGGTAGCCTCGTATACGGGATAGAAAGTATGAGGGGATTCGGCATAGATCTCAAGAAACTCGCCAAAAGTGGCGGTGTTCTCGACTCCTATGAGTTCAGGCCTCGGTACCATAACTTCGATCGCATGGCGTTGGCCGAACTTGAACACGTTGTCCAGAATCTCGTGTTCTATCTCCTCTACTGTCCCTTCTCTCAGTCCGTCGTCGATTTGCATCTTGATCTCGTCCCTGGTGGCGAAGGGAGATCGGTGGAGCATCCTATCGCCGATCAGTCCGATGATGAAGTTGGGAACGATAATGAAAATGTAGATCACTGGCGAGAATAGCTTGATGATGATCTCGATTGGGCGGGAAATGGCTAGGGAGAATCGCTCGGCGTGCCTTGCGGCGAAAGTCTTCGGCGTGATCTCCCCAAACATGACGATTAGGACGGTCATAACCAGGGTAGAGGCGATGATGCCCTCCTCGTTGGCGCCGAAGATGGAAAGAGCCACGGCCGTGCCGACGGAGGTAGCGAGGATAATGAAGGCGTTCTCCGTGAGCAGGATCGTGCCAAAAAGCTTGTCATGATTGGCGACAATGCGCATGGCGGACTGAGCCGACTTGTTGCCTCTCTCCGCCAGGCGACGAATGCGAATTTTGCTCACGGAGATGAGGCTGGCCTCGGAACTGCTGAAGAAAGCCACGACAGCTATGCAAATCACGAGAACGATGAGGCTGAGCAGAAGATTCGGGCTTTCGATAGGCAGCGATTCACCCACTTGGGCAATCACCCCCCATCAAATTTCGCCTATGCATTGGCACTCTATTCTTAGTCTCACTCCTCCGTGTCCAGCTTCAAACATTATAGCATCTGGTCGAAGAGAAGTCCAATGGGCCGGTGGTACTTTGCTGGCTAGTATTTGACCGGGATCTGGAGCATTTCACCCGATCGTATCGCTTTCTCGGAAAAGATTGGCGCCGCTATTGGCCAGACGCCCTGTAGCCGCCGTGGACTTAGGGCTGGCGTTTGAAGGGATTGCGTACGATTACTCCACCGTATTCCTGCCCATCATTCAGGTCTTCAGACCAGAGGATCTTGGCGCCGCTGCGGCGAGCGGCGACGAGGATCATCGCATCCCAGAATGAAATTCGCCACTCCATCGAGGCGTCGATGGCCGCAAAGAGATCAACTCTTGCCGGCTCGTAGACCCGCCAGGTGGAAAGATCCTCGACAATGCCGCGCGCCTCGATTGGCGAGGCCGGAGGAGACGCCTTTCTTATGAGGGTGGTGAAGAACTCCTGCAGTACCTGTAGGCTCACGGCGCCCAGACCCGAATCCCATAGCCTCTCGACCAGTTGTTTGGCTGTGGTGCGCTTCTCTCCGGCCGAGAGGTCGTAAGCGTACACGAGGATATTCGTGTCGCAGAACTCGATACCATCACCGCTCATGGAGCGCCTCACGATCCCAGCCCGCTTTCCCGCCAGTGCCCAGAGGCAGCCCTTGCTCAAGCTGCAGCCGTTGGCGACCGAGCGCCTCCTTTCGGCGACGGGCGGCCTCGATCCGTTCCTCTAGTAGGAGGGCCAAAAACCGGGAGAGGGAAAGACCCTGGTCCACGGCGAGGTGTCTGGCCTCGCGCAGAAGCCCGGTGGGAAGCGACACAGTAACGTTCTTCTGATCCATCATTGCCCCTCAATTCGCCGCACGTACACAGTGTAGCACAGGATCAGTG
>JAUSEJ010000575.1 GCA_030650265.1 Dehalococcoidia bacterium
GCGCCTTCAAGGAGTTCGAGCGGCATTCACGGCTGGGTATGGTCGGCGAGGATGCCTTCTACTACGAAGTTGAGCGACTTCGCAAGGCAGGCGCCAAGTACGTCACCTTAAAGACCGGCGCCTATCGTGGTGCAGACCTGGCCAGGGCTGTCAAGTTCGCCTCAAATGCTAAGATTGACCTTCTGACTATCGACGGGGCCGGTGGCGGTACTGGCATGAGCCCGTGGCGCATGATGAACGAGTGGGGCATCCCTACCATCTATCTTCAGGCCATGACTTACAGTATGCTGAAGCAACTCGAAGCGAAGGGCGCATTTATTCCCGATATTGCGATGGCAGGTGGCTTCTCGCTCGAGGACCATATCTTCAAGGCGATGGCCATGGGCGCTCCTTACGTCAAGGCGGTATGTATGGGCAGGGCGACGATGATTCCCGCCATGGTCGGCAGGAATCTCGACGAGTGGATGTTGGACGGCAATAAGGTGCCAAAAGATATCGCCAAGTTTGGCACGACGAGAGACCAAATATATGTTGGCGCGGCGAAGCTCAAGGAAAAGTACGGAGCCGAGACCTACAAGCGCATTCCCACGGCGGCAATCGGAATGTACACTTACTGTGATCGCATCGTTGGCGGCTTGCAGCAGCTTCTTGCTGGTGCGAGGAAGTTTAACCTGAATCTCATCAGCCGGAATGACCTGATCTCCCTCACTAAAGAAGGGGCAGAGGTAACAGGGCTTCCCTATGTCATGGATTCTGATAAGCAGGAAGTACAGGATATACTCGCTAGCTAGACCAACGCCTGGTTCTCACGGACTAAAGTCCGTGGCTAATCGGCACGAAAACGATTAGCCTGCCACTTCAGTGGCTGGGGCCGAGATCGGGAGACAAGAACCGAGGTAGGGACCGAGAATTCATTCCTTGTGGGGGCGATGCATAGATGTGGGAACATTTCTGCATCGTCCCTAATACGGGAAACCCAGTTTGAAAGGGGACAAATTTGGCAATGCTTCGTATGCCGGACCAACAATCCCTTGCCGAAGAGGCGAAGGTAAGGGTCAAACAGGATAACGTCCGATTCATCAATCTTCAGTTCACCGATGTACTCGGTATCGTAAAGAGCGTTACTATTCCCGTCCATGAGTTCGATGACGCGATCAAGCACGGTAAGTGGTTCGACGGCTCGTCCATTGAAGGCTTTGCTCGCATCGCCGAGAGCGACATGTACCTGAAGCCGGACCTGTCGACCTTTTCGGTGATTCCGTGGGAGCGCGGCGAGAATACTACTGCCCGGGTTATCTGCTGGGTCTATACGCCAAACGGCGATCTCTTTCCAGGCGACCCGAGGGCCGTGTTGGCAAGATGTCTGGACAACGCTCGCGCTCTGGGCTACGAGTATATGACCGGGCCCGAGTTGGAGTTCTTCCTGTTCAAGACCGACGACAAGGGTGGAATCAGTCCGTTGCCCCATGACCGCGGTGGCTACTTCGATCTGTCGACCGATCTGGCCTCCCACGTTCGAAAAGAAATGGTTAACGCCCTGATGGCACTCGGCATAAAGGTGGAGACCAGCCACCATGAGGTCGCTGCCGGCCAGCATGAGATCGACTTCCAGTACGGAGACGCCCTGAAGACGGCGGACAATGCCCTCACCTTCAAGTTCGCCTTGAAGGCGATTGCGCAGAGGCATAATCTCCATGCCACTTTCATGCCCAAGCCGATCTTTGGTGTGGCAGGCAACGGCATGCACGTGCATCAGAGCTTGTTCGGCGTTGGCGCCGATGAGAACCTGTTCGCCGCGCCGAACGACGAGTACGGCCTGTCCGAAATTGCCAAGCATTTCATCGCCGGCCAGCTTCTGCACGCAAGGGGCATGAGCGCCATTCTGGCGCCTCTGGTAAACTCGTACAAGAGACTGGTACCCGGCTATGAAGCGCCGGTTTATATAAGCTGGGCCCGCATCAATCGCTCGGCTTTGATCAGGGTGCCCCGCACAAGTCCCGGTCTACTCAAAGCCACCCGCCTCGAGTTGCGCTGCCCGGATCCGAGCTGCAACCCTTACCTGACGTTTGCGGTGATGCTGGCGGCAGGCATGGACGGAATCAAGCGGAAGCTGCCCCTACCGAAGCCGGTAGAGGAGGACCTGTACCACTTCGACGAATCTCAGTTGGCGAGGCACAACGTGGGGTCGCTGCCGGGCTCTCTCGGAGAGGCACTCGAGGAGCTAAAGAAAGACGAAGTGATCCAGGAAGCTTTGGGCGAGCATCTTTATGAGCGCTTCATCGAAGCTAAGACACAGGAGTGGAACGAGTACCGGCAGTACGTAAGCCAGTGGGAACTGGACCGTTACCTAGAGATATTTTAGCGCAGGGTTGAGGGTTAAGGGTGGAGGGTTGAGGAGTACGGGGACTCCGTTCTCCACCCTCAACCCTTAACCCTCAACCCTGATGAGTGGGGTCGGGCTAGGTAGCTTTCCGTAATTGCCTGACCTTTTTTGTACTCATTTTTTGCCTGTCTGTTAGATTGATTGCGGCAGGCAGCCATGACCTTTAGCAGAGTTGAGGTGAATCAATGGCCGAATACGCGATGTTTTGGGGCTGTCAAATCCCTTCCCGTTTGCCCTTTGTCGAGAAGTCGGTTCGACTGGTCTTCGACCGATTGGGGATGACTTTTGTCGAACTTCCCGGCTTTACATGTTGCCCGGAGAAGGAGATGTTCATGACCGCAGACGAGCATCTTTGGCTTCTGTCGGCGGCGCGTAATCTGGCCCTGGTCGAACGGGAGGGCCTCGGTATCCTTTCTCCCTGCAACGGCTGCTGGAACACCTTCCGCACTGCTATGGCTATGCTGCAGTCCCGCCCGGACCTCAAGGCCAATGTGAACCGCCAACTGGCGGAGATTGGCCTCGAGTACAAGGGAACGATAAAGGCTAAGCATTTCCTCCAGTTTTGCTACGAGGATCTGGGAACGACAAAGATCAAGTCTCTGGTGAAGGCACCTCTTACCGGAATGCGTCTGGCCACGCACAACGGCTGCCACCTTGTGCGTCCCAGTTCCGTTCTGAATTTCGACGATCCGCTTCATCCCACTAAATTCGACGCCCTGGTCGAGGCTCTCGGCGCACGCAGCGTCGATTACAAGTCGAAGATGGCCTGCTGCGGCCAGAGTTTCAACGCCGCCGATCAGCCAGAAATGTCCACCACTCAGGCCTCTGATAAACTTTCCGAGCTTACGAAGCTGGGTGTCGACGCCCTTACCACCAACTGTCCCGCTTGCTTTATTCAGTATGATTTTCGTCAGGTGGTCATGCGCCGGCGAGGGGACGCCATCAACATGCCCGTGCTGTACTACTCGGAACTGCTGGGCCTGGCTATGGGCATAGACAAGTCAGAGTTCGGTTTCGATCAGCACAAGACCGAGGTAGCGCCGTTCTTCGAGACTTGGGAGAAACGCAAGCAGAAGAGAGTTGCCCTCGACGAGATATTCGACCTTCCCGCCCTCCGCAAGTGTCACGAATGCGGCGCTTGCGTGAACGATTGCCCCGTGGTTAGGCTTCAGCCGCATTGGAATCCCAACACCATGATCGGGCGGGTGCTGGCCGGAGATCTGGAAGAAGTGATGGCCAGCAAGGATATCTGGCAGTGCATCGACTGCTATCTTTGTCTTGAACTCTGCCCGCAGAAGTTCGGGATGCGCCAGTTCTTCGAAACCATGAAGCAGTTGGTCCTTGAGCGGCAGGATGAGGGATCGCCGGCCGGCCTGAAAAACGCCATCAACGCCTTTATGCGTACCGGCCGTTTGGTTGAGCCATCGGAGATGCAGAGGAAGAAGCTCGGCCTGCCTGCCGGCGCCAAAGCCGATTGCCAGAACTTCCTGGAACTGATCGAGTCGTTAAAGCATCGCTAGAGGAGGTGTGATTCAATGAAGAAGATATTCCCCCGAATTATCTCCGCCTGTGGTCTCATTGGCTTCATGAATGCGGACAGACGAAGGGTTCCGGGCGACGACATTATCAAATCTATCACGCTTATGCACGAGCGGTCAAATGGATTGGGTGGTGGCTTTGCCGCCTATGGCATCTATCCCGAACACCGGGATGAGTACGCTTTCCACATCATGTATCTCAGTCACTCTGCCAAAGATGAGACCGAGAGGTACATGAACGAGGAGTTCGACATCTCGGAGGACGGCCCGATTCCCACCAGGCATGTCGACGCGATCAAGAACATACCAATTCTCTGGCGATACTTCGCGCGTCCGAAATCCCTCAGGATGAGGGACCTGGGCCTCACCGACGAGGACGATTTCGTCCTCCAGGCCGTCATGAAGATCAACTTCGAGACGGAGGATGCCTATGTCGTCTCCAGCGGCAAGAATATGGGAGCCTTCAAAGCCGTTGGTTTTGCTGGCGATGTGGGCAAATTCTTCCGCCTCGACGAGTACGAAGCGCACATGTGGATTGCTCACGCCCGGTTCCCGACCAATACGCCGGGTTGGTGGGGGGGCGCCCACCCTTTCACGCTTTTGGACTGCTCGGTAGTTCACAACGGTGAGATTTCCTCTTATGGCATCAACCGCCGCTACCTGGAGATGTTCGGCTATAAATGCACGCTGCAAACGGATACCGAGGTGATGGCCTATCTAATAGACCTCCTCGTTCGCCGGCACAAACTTTCCATCGCCACTGCCTGCCTAGCCATGGCGGCGCCGTTCTGGAAAGATATCGACGACATGGCAGACAGCGAGCGGCAGAAGGCGAAGGCTTTGCGTATGGTCTACGGAAGTGGTCTGGTGAACGGACCCTTTGCCATCGTCTTCGGCCATAGCAAGGGAATGGTGGGCTTCAACGATCGAATCAAGCTCCGACCGATGGTGGCCGGACGAAAAGACGAGACGCTCTACGTGGCCAGCGAAGAGGCGGCCATTCGGGAGATTTGTCCCAAGCCAGACAAAGTATGGTCGCCCAAAGCCGGTGAGCCAATTATTGGCTGGCTCAGACCCGACCCGCTGGATGACCCTGAACACCAAAGAGCAATTGTAGCTAGTTGAGGAAGTGCGATGTTAGATAGCGTATTATCACCCGAGTTTAAAGTCGTAATCGACCGTGAAAGTTGCATTAAGTGCAAGCGCTGCGTGATGGGCTGCGGTTTCGGCACGCTCAGCTTCGCCGACCGGGTAATCGCCGATCACAGCAAGTGCGTGGCCTGCCATTACTGTGTCACCCACTGTCCGACAGGCGCCATCACAATTCAGGATTATCCGTTGGCCTACAAGCGTAACGCCAACTGGAGCGTGGGGCTGCGGAAGAACCTGTGGAAGCAATCGGAAACGGGAGGGATTCTCCTCACCGGAATGGGCAACGACCTGCCCTATCAAATCATCTGGGACCATCTGGTCCTTGATGCTTGCCAGGTTACGAACCCTTCAATCGACCCTTTGCGGGAACCGATGGAACTCCGGACCTTTATCGGCCGCAAGCCCGATGCTCTCGAGTTCGACCACGAAGGCCGGCTGAAAACCATTCTGGAGCCCAATTTCCAATTGGAGACGCCCATTGTCTTCTCCCCCATGTCCTACGGGTCTATTAGCCTTAACGCGCAGAAAGCGCTGGCGATGGCGGCGAAAGCCAACGGCATAACCTGGAACACCGGGGAGGGAGGTCTCCACAAGGATCTCCTACCTTATGCGTCTAATGCTGTGGTGCAGGTGGCCTCGGGCCGGTTCGGCGTACACACGGGCTACCTGCAGGCGCCGGCCATGCTGGAGATCAAAGTCGGGCAGGGGGCGAAGCCGGGAATCGGTGGCCACCTACCAGGCGAGAAAGTTTCCCTCGATGTATCGGAAACGCGGATGATTCCCATGGGCACCGACGCCCTGTCGCCGGCGCCTCACCATGATATCTACTCTATCGAGGATTTGCGCCAGCTCATTTACGCTCTGAAAGAGGCGACAGACTATCAGAAGCCGGTGGGTGTGAAGATCGCCGCCGTTCACAACGTGGCGGCCATCGCCTCAGGCATTGTCTACGCCGGAGCCGACTACGTCTATCTCGACGGATTCCGGGGAGGAACAGGAGCGGCGCCGTTGGTTATCAGGGACCACGTCGGTATTCCCATAGAGCTGGCGATTGCCGCCGTCGACGACCGGCTGCGCAAGGATGGCATTCGTCACCGGGCCTCGATCATCGCCGCCGGCAGCATCAGATCGAGCGGCGACCTGGTCAAAGCTATCGCTCTGGGCGCCGATGCCGTGGCGATCGGCACCGCCTCGCTTCTCGCTATGGGTTGCCGCCTCTGCCAGAAGTGCCACACCGGCAATTGTTCCTGGGGCATCACGACGCAGAAGCCGGAGCTAACCCGGCGATTGGATCCTTACGTAACGGCAGAGAGGGTCTCGAACCTGGTCCGCGCCTGGAGCCATGAACTCAAAGAGGTACTCGGCGCCCTCGGCATCAACGCCGTCGAGAGTTTGCGCGGGAGCCGGGAGCGTCTGCGGGGCGTGGGCCTGGATCAGGAAACCCTGGATATTCTCGGCGTGAAGCAGGCAGGACGTTAGGGTGGAGGGTTAAGGGTTGAGGGTTGAGCAGGGACGTCTCGACTCAGCACCCTCCACCCTCCGCCCTCCACCCTCAACCCTAATATCGTGGAGGTTAGTTCAATGCACATTGATGCTGATGGGATGTATTATCGGGAACTCAATAAGATCATAAGGGATGCTGCCAACGCGGGAGAGAAAGAGTTCGAGCTAGTCAACGTCAACGGCCAGCGCTATATCGCCACGGGTCTCGATAAGCCCGTAAGGTTCGATATCTGCGGCGTTCCCGGCAACGATCTGGCAGCCTTCATGAATGGGCCGCAGATCGTCGTCCACAACAGTGCCCAGGATGGCGTGG
>JAUSEJ010000580.1 GCA_030650265.1 Dehalococcoidia bacterium
AAACGGCTCTCTTCCACGCCTTTCATATTGCGAGAACCGTACGTATTGCCGACGGCACAAGCGAGATTCTCCGCCGGAACATCGCTCAGGAGTTGTTCCGGGGAAACCTGGACTAAGAATTGGGGTAAAAGGCTAGAGAGACAGACTGGCACGGCGCCTTTCCCTTTTGCCCATCTCCTGTTCTGATGGAGGGCGGTATCGGCACCATAGAATTCGAATCAATTGGCCCCGTCAGTAGCTGGCAAGAACTTGTGGCCGTCGAGGCCCGTTTTGTCGGCACTGACGGGTGGGCCTTCAGGGGACAGGACACGGCCCTGTTCCCGGACACGAGCCTCGAGCGCCATTGCCAGAGCCTGGATTTGACGGGCGCCGCCATCGTGGACCTCGAGGTGAAGCTGATCCGCGACTTCGCCCGGCACTACCATCACTACCATAGAGCCACGCCGCCACCCAAGGGTTACACACTGGAATGGCTTTCCATCCTTCGTCATTACGGCACGCCGACACGGCTGCTGGATCTTACCTACTCGTTCTTCATCGCCGCCTTCTTCGCCCTGGAAACGGCCGAAGATTCAGCCGTGATCTGGGCGATGAACGTGAGCGGCATCAGTCGGGAGGCGAAAGGACTCATCGCCATGACGCTGCCCAATGGCGAAGAACTAGTAAGGGACTTTGACACCAAGCGAGACGAGGGGCACTTCCGGTCCCTGTTCATGGCCCAATTTCCCCTCCGTTTCGTCCATTCTGCCAATCCCATGCGGCTCAACGAGCGTCTCACGATCCAGCAAGGAATATTCGTGGCGCCCGGGGACGTGACCGCGAGCTTTGAAGAGAACCTGCGCGCCGTCCCGAATCACGCCAATCTCATCAAGCAGATAGTCATCAATCCTGTCTGCCGCCCGGAGGTCCTGCGCAAGCTCTACAGCATGGGCATCAACTCCGCCACGCTGTATCCCGGTCTGGAGGGTTTCGCGCGGTCGCTTCGCACCAAGTCGCTCATCCTGAAAGACCTCCCACCCCAGGGCGTCGAAGCGCTTGAGGACATCTAGCTTAAATGAATGCAACAGTCTCTTTCAGCCTAAGAGCGGACGAAACGACCTAGTCATTCGCACGCCAAGTCAAATGCAATCCTAGGTTGTCAGTCTGTTAGGATGACTAGCTCGATGCAGAACATAAGGAGTAAAAGAGATTGATCTTGGAGCTAGTGAGGCGGTCGGCAGAGCA
>JAUSEJ010000586.1 GCA_030650265.1 Dehalococcoidia bacterium
GGCTAAATGACATCCTCCCCGACGCAAGCGTCGGGGTATCACAGGAATCTTAGTTGGTCTTTGTGAATCTGAACGTAATACAACAACACGCTTACATCGAGGCTCTTGTGTATGTAGATGCTCATGCATCTATTCTAACCCATTTCGCCGCAAGCGGCGGGGTCTTAGACCCTAAAAGAGAATAATTTCTGGCATACCAAAAAAGGAGCGTACGAGAGTAGGCTATGGGCCGGGTCCAACCGCGAAGAGAGAAGGAAACTGCTGCTCTCGATGCTGGACGCGGTTTACGTAGACGCCAAGGAAGAGAAGAGGATCGTAGCCATCAAGCCCAAGCCGCCCTTCATGCCGGTTTTTCAGGTCGCGACTACCAAAGAAGGCTCGGGAGTGGTATTACTGAAAGAGCCCCCGGAAGCTAATCCGGAGGCTCCGTGTTTGTGGTGGAGACGGGGGAGAGTTGAACTCCCCGTCCAAGAAAACCTCACCCAAAATCACTACAAGCTTAGTCGCCTTTGAGATTCGCCCTGCCGGCCCCCGGCGACTAGTAATGCCGACAGCGCTAGCCGATTGTTTTACAGGTATCGCACCACCGGCATGAACGTTACCTGCCCCGACTATTCGGCGCCTGAACTTCACCATCGGGGGAGTGGAGCGCAGGCGTAGCTTGCCTTGTTAGGCTGCTAGAGCGACAGTTTCGCCAGTTACGGTTTTGCCACCTTGTTAACGAGGTTGATGGCGCCTCGGCTTGCGATTTTAAGCACAGTTCCCCTGTCGAACCACGCGTCCCCCTATGGTTCAACGATACCACCAGGGCTTCAAATTGTCAATTTTCTGTTGTCTCTGAGCCACCTTCGTTCTATAATGCTTGGAAAACCTGATAGGACTCGCCGATGTTGGGTGAAATCAGTGCTCTCGCAGGCGCCTTGACCTGGGCGGTGAACAGCGTGCTGATCAAGTCGCAATCCGCCAGAATGAGCGCCTTGTCTCTCAATGCCGTTCAGTATTTGGCGGCGACGCTGCCTTTTCTGTTCCTGCTGCCTCTCTCCGGGAAGATGGCTACTATTGGGCACATTCCTCCCTTACTCATGGCAGGGCTCATCGGCACCGCCATGATCTCCATGGTGGGGGGAGATACTGTCTACGTGAGGAGTTTGAGGCTGATCGGGGTGAGCAAAGCCTTCCCTATTGCCATGTGTTCTTATCCACTGATCAGCTCCTTCGTGGCGGTGGCCTTTCTCGGTGAGCCGTTCACGTGGTTCTTTGCCATCGGGGCCGTGCTGGTACTTGGAGGGCTTTACTCCTTCAGCCCAAGGCGCAGGGGCTCTCGCGGCCTTGATTCGGCGCCGCCGGCGTTGCCTGCTAATGAAGCGACCAGCCGGCTTGTCGGGACCGAGAAGGCGCCATTGGGGACCGGTGCCCGTATCAGGGGTGCCCTGGCCAACACTCAGACCCAGGGCGTCATGTGTTCTCTCCTGGCGGCCATCTGCTGGGCCACTGCGGTACTGACGCTCAAGCTGATCCTGGGAGAAGTGGACGCCTTCACCGCGACGGCGATCCGCGTCCCTGTGGCCGCCCTGG
>JAUSEJ010000588.1 GCA_030650265.1 Dehalococcoidia bacterium
AAGGCAAGGCTGATGCCCCGGCCGATGTTCGAACCCCCGCCTGTGACAATAACCGTTTTTCCTGCTAAGCCCAAGTTCAATGAATCGCTCCTTTCGGTGACGCCAGCGTTCTGCGCGGCGACAGAAATCTGTCTTCAGGACCGTAAGGTTGACCGCGGGGCCAACGTTACCTCGTCAAACTGATTCGCTCCATTCCACGCGACCGGGGCCGCTACCGGCCATTATTAGACAAGGGCCGATCCAGGTTGCGTCGCTCTCTTGGGTTTGCCGTTAAAGGACCTAGAGGATTGGTGAGGACCGGGTACAGGCAGCCACTCACCATCACCCTGCTACAACAAGTATCATAATATCATTGGGGGACGCATCGTGTCAATTAGACGAATTGACTGGGTGGTTCTTAGATGCTAACATGTCATCGTTCGTCCCAAGTGCCTGTCACATCTTGTAAGGAGGAAAGCTATGACAACAGCCCTCGAGGGTCTCCGGATATTGGACCTGTCCTGGCAGGGGCCAGGACCTTACTGCACCATGCTCCTTGGCGACCTGGGAGCCGACGTGATCATGGTTCAGGAACCAGCCGCCAGTGGCCGGCGAGTGGGAGATAAGCCGAGCGCCAGTCCAACAGACGAACGCAGATTGGCTTTTAACCCTCTTAACCGCAACAAGCGGAGCATCACTCTCAATTTCAAGAACGAATCGGCGCGAAAGATATTCTGCGAGCTGGTGAAAACCGCAGACGTAGTGGTGGAGGGCTTCCGGCCCGGCGTGAGCGTTCGGCTCGGCGTCGACTACGCCACGCTGAAAGAAGTGAACCCGCGGATCGTCTATTGCTCAATCTCGGGCTTCGGCCAGACCGGGCCCTATAAGCTGCTCGCGGGCCACGACATCAACTACCTCGGCGTTGCCGGCGCTCTCAGCATGATCGGCACGAAAGGTGGCCCGCCTGCCATTCCCCAGAACTACGTCGGAGACATGGGCGGCGGTGGCATGCACGCCGTGATGGGGATTCTCTCTGCTCTCCTCGCTCGACAGAGAACAGGCCTGGGGCAGTACATCGACGTATCGTTGACCGACAGCGTCATGTCTCTCATGGCCTGGGATTTTGCCTCATATCTAATGAGTGGCAAGGTACACACACGCGGCGAGACCTTCATTTCCGGCGCCGCTCCCTACTACGAAGTCTTCGAGACCAAGGATGGCAAGTACCTGTCGATCGGCTCGATTGAGCCGTGGCTCTTCGCGGAGCTGTGCAAGGCGCTCGGGCGGGAGGATCTGATCGAGCATCAGGCCAATCGGGAGAAGCGCGAGGAGATCTTCGCCTTCTTCCGTGAAACCTTCAAGACCAGATCAAGGGATGAGTGGTTCGCCTATTTGCGCCAATTCGACAATTGCGTTGCCCCTGTGTTGGCCATCGACGAGGTCACCGAGGATCCCCAGGTGCAGGCCAGAGGAATGATCGCCGAGCTCAATCATCCCACGCTCGGCAAGGTGAGGCAGGTGGGCGTCTCGATCAAGCTGTCGGATACTCCAGGCTCGATCCGTAGCTTCGCCCCTTCCCGTGG
>JAUSEJ010000590.1 GCA_030650265.1 Dehalococcoidia bacterium
TCAGCCGCTTGCGGGCCGCTATGTTGCATCTCACCGACCCGCTCGCCGAAGTGCTCGTAGCCGGGCGGGTGGGCAGCTACGTCTGGGCGCATTTGGAAAAGGACACCGCTTGTCGCGTCCGCATGCTCTCCGAGGAACGTGGCATGCGGGCCGATAGTCGAGAAGAGAAGGGCGAGGTGAGGTCGGTTCTCGGCTATTTGCTCCAGTCGGTCGGCATCGAACAGTTCTTTCAAACGCTAGGCCATATGGGTATGGCCGCCTTCCTCGACACCAGAGTAATCTTCGCCCACCTTGGCCTCCAGCTTAGCGGCAACGACCGCTACCTCTCGGACCTCGGCCAGCCGGAAGGCATCGCCAACCCGGTGGCTAAAGAGTTCACGGCCGCATCGTTGAAAGCGCCGATCCCCGTGGTTCTCGGCGGCCACTCCCTCGTCGCCGGCGGCCTCTGGGCCATCGTCGACGCCGCCTGGCTCGACCACGACCAGGAAATGGGAATCGCGCCAGCCTAGCCATGTACTTGTCAATTATTGGCAAATGTAGTACATTAGACGTAAGTTATCAGCCAACGCGCTGAGACGCGATGGGTGGATGGAGGTCCGCGATTGCCTGCTCCTAGATGGTTTAGAAACGGTTTCATATATCTTGTAATCTTCGTGGCAGCGGTCGCCATTCTGTTCACGATCTTTCCGCCTGACACGAGTTCCCAATTAACTGATATTGGCACCTTCGTCCAACGGGTCAAGCAAGGTGATATTCAGGAGATCGAGGTCGACGGTGACCGCGTAGTGGGAATCTTGAAGAACAAGGAGAAGATCACCTCGCGCAAGGAATCCGCGGTCAGTCTGCAGAAACTGCTGGAAGACAGCGGCGTCAAAGTAGGGGTAGAGGGCGGCGTGAAGCTTAGGGTGGTCGATCCCAGTCGAATGGGAGACTACTTGGGAATCTTGATGAGTTTCCTACCAATCGCTTTGTTTGCCGGTATCATCATTTTCATGATGAGACAATCTCAGGGCTCCAGCAATCAAGCTTTCAGCTTTGGCAAGAGCAAAGCGAGGATGTTTGGCGGCAACCGGCCGACCATCACCTTTGCCGATGTCGCCGGGGTTGAGGAGGCTAAGCAGGAACTTGAGGAGGTTGTCGAGTTTCTGAAGACGCCGGAGAAGTTCTCGGCTCTTGGCGCTCGCATTCCCCGCGGTGTCCTTCTCGTCGGCCCGCCTGGCACGGGCAAGACTCTCCTCAGCCGGGCTGTAGCCGGCGAGGCCGGGGTTCCGTTCTTCTCCATTAGCGGCAGCGAATTTGTCGAGTTGTTCGTCGGCGTCGGTGCTTCCCGCGTGCGAGACCTCTTCGATCAAGCCAAGCGGAATGCTCCTTGCATCATTTTCATCGACGAGATCGATGCCGTCGGCCGCCGCCGGGGGGCCGGACTTGGCGCCAGCCACGACGAACGGGAGCAGACCCTGAACCAGATTCTCGTGGAGATGGATGGGTTCGATACGAACACAAACGTCATCGTAATCGCCGCCACTAACCGGCCAGACGTTCTCGATCCGGCGCTGTTGCGGCCGGGGCGCTTCGATCGGCAGGTTATTCTCGATCAGCCCGATATCGCCGGGCGAAGAGCTATTCTCAATGTCCACATCAAGGGCAAGCCCATAGACCCCGAAGTCA
>JAUSEJ010000595.1 GCA_030650265.1 Dehalococcoidia bacterium
CGGATTATTTAGCCTCGGGAACCCCTCCGCCCAGGGAGATATCTAGATGGGCGAACTGAGAGAGGGGAGCCGCGAGCAGCAAGACCATCAGTCCTGCCGGAGGACTGGCCAGGGCAATGAACATGTACCCCCGGCGCCTAGGGCAGGGATCACGAGGGCCACTCGGGGAAAAGCCATACCCCAACCTGCCAGGCCCAAGCATGAACGCCCCCGCCGTGGCGAAAGCCGCCTTGAATTGTCTTAGGAAAAGTAACACGCCAGTCTCACCGCCTGGGATGTGTTTCGCCTCAAGAGAGGACCATGGAATAGGCGCGCTCCACGCCCTCCGCGAACTTGTCGAGGGTGAAGCGTTGGGACACTTGGTTTCTGGCCGTTTCAACCATGCGGGCGGCCGTTTCCCTGTCGGAGACGACCTGGCGCTGGGCTTCGGCCATGGTACGGGGGTCACCCAGCGGCACCAGTCTGCCATCATCCCCCACAAAGCCGAGGAAGTTGACCCTGCCTTCGAGGCCCAGGTCCCGAGTCAAGCCCCGCAGCCTTTCCAGGTATGAGGTTTCGCCTGGCGGATCAGGTTCGCCTGCCACCAAGTCCCTGAGCCTGGGGAAGTCGCCCGCTATATGGGAAAGGGCTCCAGGAAGACGTGTTGCCCTTTCCATTCCACAAGTTTCCCAATATTTCACCAACGACGGCCTAACCCCTAAATCCCGCTTCGATAGTTGAGGGTTTCTCCCCAACAAAGAAAAGACCAGCCGCTATATTGTGTGCAAAAGGACGGTCTGCCAGGAAGATGTCGGCGTACTTAATGGGCTGGACCAGCCAGCCCCCGATCAGCATGAGAAGTTCATGTGAGCGTCTGGTTGTACCAAATGAAGCCAGCCATGCTCTAAGGATCCAAGCCAAGGCGCTGGAGGGCCCACATTCCACGCCGCTGTCTATTCGGATGAATCTGTGAAACAATACGTCCAGCCCATTGAGGGTGTACCGTTGGAAGTCGCTAGGGGACTCGTGGTAGCCTTCAATGAAGGGCACAGTGACGAGGATCTTCCCTCCCTCTTTCAAGACACGGAACATCTCGGCAACGAACTGGGGAGAGTCTTCGACATGCTCTAGTACCGCTGTTGAAATGATGCCGTCGATCGAGGCGTCTCGAATCGGCAGATGACGGCCATCAAAGACAACGTCGACGTTGGGAAAACGAAATATATCCAAATTGACTATCTTTCCGGCGCGCCTCGCGGATCCCGATCCGATGTCTACGACCTTTGACTGTTCTCCAAGTGACTGCACAAATCGCGATATCTTGCCCTTTCGGCTGATATAGACGACAGGGGGAGGCGATAGGAGCGTCCTGAGATTACGCGAGGCCCTTCCCAACAAGTCAGTTGGATACAAGTCAAGCCACTTTTCGATCCACTTCATTTCCATTTGCCGTGCAACATTCACCTCCGCGAGAGAAGGACGGGTTCGAAGGGCGCTGAGAGGAGTCTCTGTGAGAACTGGGGCGCCGGGTCTTTGGTCGTTCTCATCTTTGCCGTCCTCTTTGCTACCCTATGGGCATTGTAGGGACATGCGGGTTACAATTTGATTAGCAGATCCTGAACAAGATGACTCTTGGGAAGCTTCAGGGATTGGTGTATGGCACCCGGTCCCGCCTGGGCCTAGGCCCACCATGGCTGTTAGGACTGCTGTCCGCCGGGCACTTCAGAAAACACGTTGACTAGCCTGTCCTTCCAAGACGCCTGGCGAATTCCGAACCTCGGGAGCTTCGCCACTTAGCGCCTCGCTGCCGCTTGCCCCGGCAATCTTACTTGAGCAGCTCCAAGCGTCCGGCTTAGGCCACAACCGGACATGGGGGTTCAGCCTTTCCGCTACAGGAGAGATGTGGACAACCTCCAATGTCATACCCGTCTTCAGGAAGTCACAAGAATAGAATATCTACCATATTTGTCTCTTGTGTAAGGAATGAGGTTATGATTCCTGCAGTTAGATGCGTGCAACACCTGTTTTACATAGGATGCGTAGTCTGCTTTCTGCATGTCGTCCAGAATTATTGTCCCGGCAGGACGAGCCAATGTGAGTACTTTCTTAAGGGTTGCGGTCCTGACCTCCATGACGCCGAGGTCATCCAATATGAGATCAAAGCCATCAAGCTGTTGTTGGCCAAAAGAGCTCCACGTGCTCATGTTCTCGGAAGGAACTTTATAGTCCATTAGGAATGTACGCGTTCGTTCCAGCCACTCCGAGCTATCATCTACGGACCATACTATCGGCTTCGGAGTCGCGCTCGACATGTAATAGCGAAATACAAACGAGCTAAATCCACTACCGAGGTCCAAGATAGCGCCGGGCTTAAAGACTTCACACAGCACCAACAGGAATGCGGATAGTTCAAGAGAAATGGCCATGTAATCGATCGAGACTCTCGAAATATAGTCCTGATAATATGGCAATAGTTTCCTACGACTCCCGCTAGCCAATTCGTTATAGTTCCTAAGCTGCGGAAAATCTCTATTCAGGCGCAACAATGGCACGATATCAGTTGCTGAATCCAAACCTACTGTGGCAATCCGCCTGATTCGACGGGGATATCGTTTCAAGTCTAGACACCGTTTCAATTGCATGGCAGATCCCTTCCTTGCGAACAGCCCCTGCTAGCGGTGGCACAGTTAAGCAAGAATCACGTTAGTGATCCATCCTGCGTTTGTTCAATACACGAGGGGCCATTTCTCTTCTTGACTTGCTTTCGAGCCGCATCGGCAGTAACGCTCTCTTGATCCTTCTGAGGAGAGGACGCAGGGTCTCTCGGCCCGTTGGCCGGCCCCTTACCTTTCGGCCAAAGGCCTCGAGGCTATCGCCTCCCCCTACTATCAGCCTCCGCAACGCGTAGATGTCGTCGGCGCCATCGCTGAAGCCCAATAAGGAAGAACAGGCCGCCCGGTAGCCGGCCCCGGCGGCATAGTCCCGCAGCACGGGGCTG
>JAUSEJ010000610.1 GCA_030650265.1 Dehalococcoidia bacterium
TTGGCCAATACCGTGAAGCAGAACGCCACTCGCTTCATCTACGAGATCTGTCGTCTGTCCCACGACATCGCTGGCGGATTCATCGCCACATTGCCATCCGAGAAGGATCTCAAGCATCCCGAGATCGGCAAATACGTGGAGAAGTACTTTTCGGGAGTGAAGGGCGTGCCGACCGAGAACAGGATTCGCATGGGCCGGCTAATCGAGAACATGACCTCTGGCACGGCCCTCGTAGAATCGATGCACGGGGCCGGCTCTCCTCAGGCCCAACGGATCATGATTCTGCGGCAGGCCAATCTCCCTCAGAAGACAAAACTTGCTAAGCGCCTGGCTGGTATTAAGGACGCCTGAGGTTTCCACAAAGGAGAGAAACATGAGCCGAGTTGACGAACTCCAGAAGAAGTATCCGGATCTTCTCCGGGATTTTATTATCAAATGGGAAGTCCTTAGTCAAGGCGTTAGGGATAGCGAGGCTTTGGACAAGACGTCCGACTGGACGAGGGGCGGGTCTTACCAGAGTCGCGATTTGGACATAACGATGAAGGCCATAGCCGACAGACGTCCGGGAACGATGAGACCAGGATACGTGATGCGACCGAGGCCCTTGTTCACGAAGAACGGCTTTGGCGCGGGCATTCGCCGGCATTCACGCACGCCGTACGAAGTGCGGGAGGAGAGCGAGGACAAGTATGCACTTTATGAGAATGAAGAAAGAGTCGATGACGTGTATTTTCCCAGTCCCAAAGAATGGGGCGACAACCTCATTACCAGTAGGGGAACACCAGCCTCTACTATAGTCAGCGCTCACGGGCGTTGCTTCTTCATCCAGCCGCTAAGATTCTGCGAGTACTTTGTCAGTGGCGAACAGTGCAAGTTCTGCAACTATAACTCCACCTATGATGATGCCCGCGCCACCGGCACCGATATCGCCACGACGGTAAATATGGAGGACACCGTCGAGGCCTACAAGATGATCAGTTCACAGGTGAGGCTCATCGAGGGCCGTTGGCAGAGCGGCGCTCTCAAGAGTAGCGAGAAGGAGACGGGGGCCTATATCAATTACGTAGAGAGAATCGCCAAAGCGGCTTCTTACACCCCTAATATGACTATGAGCACTCAACCAGCAGATCGAAAGCAACTGCAAAGATTGAAAGATGCGGGCCTGTCGTGCATCCATTTCAACATGGAGGTTTGGGGCGCCGAGCTTTTCGCCGAGGTGTGCCCTGGCAAGGCCAAATACAGGGGGTTCGAGCACTACAAAGATGGTTACCTTGATGCTCTGGACGTCTTTGGAGAGGGCAACGTATCCTGCAACTTCGTGGCGGGTGTCAGTATGATGCCGGAGAATGGACACAAGACATGGCAAGAGGCCAGGGATTCTTTGATCGAGGGCTTTACCTGGCTAATCAAGAATCGGGTATTCTGCACTACCATTGGCTTGCGTTTGGGAGTGGGCTCGATTTACGGGGATGACAAATCTAATTGGGCTAAGGTTCCCCCAACCGAGTACTATCTGGAGACCGGAATGGCGCATCACAAACTAATGACAGAGCACGGTCTCTACGATACGCTGAACAGATTGATGTTCTGTCCGATGGACTGCCCTGATGCGATGTATTGCGGAGAACTTGGAATGGTCGAGATAGCGGGAGACATTGGCAAGTGGGCGGCCAAGGTGTTCCCGCCTGAGGCTAATTGGCTGGGAAGGTTTATTGACTCTATGCAGGCTCAGGCAACAACCCAATAGGCGGAGGGCGACTCAAGCCTATCTTTTGTCGAGAGCGATGGCGTAACAGTGGACGTGGGGCGGGAGGCAGCGGGTGGATCAGAACAAAATGTTTTGGAGGTGTCACATGGCGCATTCCAGGCTCGGCGTGCTTGTCTTGCCAATCATGGTGATTGGCGCAATGCTTTTGGCCTCTTGTTCGTCGAAGGCTGTAGACACAACCGCATCGACCACGAGTACCAAGCCCTACGGCAGTTTGGTGATCACGGCGAATAACTGGGGCAGCGGCCCTATTGACCCGACGGTGACCGGATCCGCCAATACTTTTCAGAGTGCGGCCGCGGCTGTACTCGACACTCTGGTGGGGGTCAGCGTAGAAGGGAAACTGATTCCGGCTCTGGCGGAGCGGTGGGAGATAGCCACCGACGGTTTGACCCATACCTTCTACATCAGGAAGGGAGTCAAATTCCACGATGGCAGCGACCTCACGGGTGCAGACGTCAAGTTCAGCATCGAGAGGGTAATAGCCCCTGATTCGGGTAGTCAGGACGCTCCTGCCTGGCGCCCGCTGATCGACAGGATTGAATTGAAGGACGACTTCACCGTGGTACTGCGCCTGAAGCAGCCGCAGTTCGAGCTATTTCAGGGAGGGCTCTCTGACTTCTCGGGCAGCCAGGCCGTCTTCCCCAAGAAGTACATGGAGCAGGTTGGCGTGGACGCCTGGCGGAAGAAGCCGGTCGGCAGCGGGCCATGGAAGGTTGTAAACTACCAAAACAACATTCGCCTCGACCTGGAGGCGAACGAGGACTATTGGGGAGAGGTCCCGAAGTTCAAGAACCTATCCTACCTCTACGTTCCCGAGGCGGCAACTCAGGTTGCCATGCTTAAGACCGGGGAATCGGACCTATCCGAGGTGGCGCCGGATGCCGTAGCCGGACTGAAAGCAGCCGGCTTGAAGATCCAGAAGCACGATGGAGCCGCCCAGTCATTCCTCAATATGTTCTATGATTTGAACAACCCTCAGAAATACGCTATCGGCGACGTAAGGGTTCGCAAGGCCGCGTCACTGGCCATAAACCGGAAAGAGATGGCCGATAACCTGTTCAATGGCTATGCCGAACCATCCGCTTTGTGGTATGTGCGTCCCACCGCCTACTTCTTTGATCCCAACCAGATCAAAGTGGACCCCTACGATCCTGATCAGGCGAAGAAGCTTTTGGCCGATGCGGGATACCCCAATGGTTTCCCCACCAAGATCTGGGATACCGGCAGCGGCAGTTCCACCAGCACCATTATCCAGGCTCTTCCGGGCTACTGGCGCAAAATTGGGATTAACGCCGAAGTGGCGACCGCCGAATATGCCATCGTCCGTGCCATGTGGTATCCGGCGCACAAGCCCGAGATCTGGAATACTTTCTTTGGTACGGTCAGCGGTGGCGGCGTTTTCAACTTCGAGAAGATGATAGTCGCCTACCATTCCACCAAAGGCAATTTCAAGAACTTCAAGAACCCCAGGCTGGACGAACTGGTCGATAAGGTGCCTATGACCGTGGACCCGGTGGAGAAGAAGAAGTTGGCGCAAGAAGCGGCGCTGTTGGCCAAGAACGAGTACAACGTCATTGCTCTTCTCGACCACTACACCATCCTGGCCCTTGGCTCGAAAGTCGGATCGATTACCCCTATTAAGGGCATCGCCCGACTTGCCTACGCGTTTTCGAGTATTACCCACGCTAAATAGCGGGTAAAAGGGGAAAAGGGCAAGAGGGGAAAAGGAATTCCTCTTGCCCTCTTCCTTTGCCCCCGGACTTCTGGCCAAGCTGATATTTCGCTCCTTGTTTCAACACTTGCCACGCTTGTTGCAGATTAGCTGGCTTTCGTGTATAATAAGAGCGTAGTTCAAGTTTAGGTTGCCGTACTTTTCGGGGAATTCGCCTCAGTTCTACCGCGAGTGTAAGATGACCCCAACTATGACTAGAATTCACATAATGATAGAGAGGTTTT
>JAUSEJ010000613.1 GCA_030650265.1 Dehalococcoidia bacterium
GTAGAGGGAGAAAGCCACAATATAGAGGGCATCTTGGGGAAACTGGCTGCGGATCAGGTTGTCTAGCGCCACGGCTACCTTCTTGGCGGCGAAGAAGCTGCCGCTCTGGCCCATGGAGAAGCTCACGTCGAGCATGAGGACGATTGACGATTGGGCGAAGTGCCTGGTCTCGTAGACCTCGAAGTCGTCCGGCGAGATCTTCACAGGCGTTCCGCTGGCCTCCCGCCGCAAGGCGTTCATCAAGGTGCGTTCGAGGTGCAGGTCGAAGGGATCGCCAAACTGATATTGCTTGGTCTCGTCGGACCGCTCGCCGCCGGTACCCTTCCAGTCGGTCTCGTGCTTGCCGAACTGGTCCTTCTGGATCTTGGCGAAGATGTCTTGCAGGGCCTTCTGGCCGATCTTGCGTATGCCGCGGGGCGTTAGCTCCATCTTGTCGCCGTTCATGCGAAGATAGCCGGCCTCTTCGAGCATGTCAGCCAGTCGCTTCAGTTGCTCCAGCGTCTGTTGCGCTTCGTCCCCGAGCAGGTCCTGAACCTCCCTGGCGTCAATGTCGTCGACCTCCCCGCCCTGCTGGGCGCGGGTCATTTGCTTCTCCAACCCGTCCAGTCGCTGTAGTTCCTCCATGAGCCGCATCGCCTCCTCAAGGCCGATCGATTCGTCGCCGCGGAAAGGATACTTGCGCTTGAACTGGCGCATGGGAAACAGCGATTCCAGGTTGGCGGCCAGTTGCCCGAGGTCGTCTTTGAAGGATTGATCCTGCACGAGGGAATCCATCAGTTCCTGCATGGCCTGCCGTTGGCCCGAGGGGAGGCTGTCGAGCAGTGACTGCATCTGGGCGCTGCGCTTCTGCATGTTGGCAACTAACTCGTCCAGATTCTTGGGGTTGTCGGGGAAAAAGTCGCCCCATTTCTTCATAAAACTGTCGAAATCGGGTTCACCGCCCTTCATTCTCTCTTCCAGCATGCTATTCAGATCCTGAATCATCTGGCGGACGGCTGACATCTGGTCCGGTGTCATGCTCTGCAGGCCCTGCATCATGTTCTGGACGTATTGGTCCATCATCTGTTTCTGGAGCATATCCATCAGCTCTTTGAATTGCTGCCTGGCGTTGGGGTCGAGGAAATCGAAGTTCTGCAACTCCTTGATCTGCCCCGCAGAATCCTTGGGCAAATTGTCCAGGACTTCGAGGTTCTTGGCGGCAATCTTTTCCAGCAACTGGCGCTGGGGGTCAGGGGTCGGGTCCTTCTGCGGAAGGAGGGGGCCAGTAGCTAGGGTTTCGGTTTCAGCGGTCGCAGGTTGAGAGTCAGATTTACGTCCTTCGTCCTCTGTCCCCTGTCCCCTGTCCACTGTCCCCCGACCTCCCGCCTCTTCCAGCCGTCGCCGAATGCCCTCGCGCTCGGTCTGCACGATCTTGTCGAGCTTCTCTCTGATCTCGTCCATGATAGAGCCCATGTCGTACTGGTTTAGCTTCTCCTGCCGCTTATTGCGAAGCTGCTGCATGAGATCCTGGAGGCCCTTCATCCTGTCGCCCTGAGGATTCTTGAGTCCCCGCTGCATTAGCCGGCGCAAGGCGCGGGCAAGGTCCCCGTGATTTAGAAGGTCCTCGGATACTTCTTTTAGAAGTTCGTCGGCGTTGAGCCAGGACAGATCCTGGCTGCCGTCCCATCGAGAGTAGCTATATGATGACATTTCAGCCCCTGTACTGCACTCTTCCCGCCAGCCGATTCTTGTTCAATCTCCGGTTCACGTGAAGGCCCTCTAGCACGAATTCCATCGCCGAAGCGATCGTAGCGGGGTTTATCTCCTTGTCAAGTTTGGATATCGCCTGTACCAGAGTGCCCATTTCCTTGACGCGCTCGGCGTAGGACCGGGAGGGCATCGAGTCGGAAACCTCCAACGTCATGCCTTCCTTGAACCGCGCTACAACATCGTCGAACCTGGCGGCGTCAAAGTAGCGGCTAAAGACATTAGCGACCGCCTTCCCGACAATCTTCTCGATGATGTGCTCTTCTTTGCCATCCTCGAAGGACTCTAGCTCGATCTTGCCGGTAGTGGAGGCCATAATATAGGGCAAGTCGCTCACGCGGGGACAGGCGTCCTTTTCACCCTGCTTTATCGCCCGCCTAACGGCGTTGCTAATCACGTTCTCGATATTGGCAATCGAAACCCGCACGCTCACCCCCGATCGTTGGTTGACGTCGGGACTGTGCCTGGCCAGATTGGTGATCTCGGCGATGATCTCTTTCATATAGTGAGGCACGATTACCCGGTGGCCCTCGTCCTGGAACTGCAGCCTCTCGTTGTCCATGATGCCGATCTCGTGTTCGAGAGTCTTCGGATAGTGAGTACGGATCTGCGAGCCAAAGCGGTCCTTAAGGGGTGTGATGATCCGCCCCCGGTTGGTATAGTCCTCGGGATTGGCGCTGGCCACGACGTAGACATCGAGAGGTAGCCGTAGTTTGTAGCCTCTAACCTGCACGTCCCGTTCCTCCATGATATTGAACAGGCCGACCTGGATCTTCTCTGCCAGGTCGGGCAGTTCGTTCATGGCGAAGATCCCTCGATTGGTTCTTGGAACCAGCCCGTAGTGGATGGTAAGCTCATCGGAGAGATACCGGCCCTCGGCCACCCGAATGGGATCGACCTCGCCGATAAGATCGGCAATGGTAACGTCCGGCGTCGCCAGTTTCTCGCCGTAACGCCGGTCCCTCGGCAGCCATTCGATCGCCGCCGCATCGCCCTCCTCGTTGACCAGGTCACGACAGCGTTTGCAGATCGGCGCAAATGGATCGTCGTTGATCTCGCAGCCGGCGATGATTGGAATCTCTTCGTCCAGAAGATCGGCCAGGCTCCTCATCATCCTTGTCTTGCCCTGGCCTCTCTCCCCGAGGAAGATCATGTCGTGGCCCGAGAGGATGGCATTCTCGATCTGAGGAATCACCGTATCCTCATAACCGACGATGCCCGGAAAGAGTTGCTCCCCTCGCCTCATCTTCAGCATCAGATTTTTGCGAAGCTCCTCTTTGACCGAAAGCACCAGGTAGCCGCTCTGTTTCAACTCGCCGATGGTTGTGGCCTTTTGCATAGTACCTCCTCTTGGTACCTCTAACGATGTTCCACTATTCAGATCATACAATCTCGAGGTTCACCCGTCAAGCCGGGCATTGAGACAATGAGCCCACTTCATTGACGCTAAGCCCCCGTTCTGCTAAACTCCCATGAGTGTCAAATGTTTGTGCGACAATTTCCATCGGGAGAGTGAGTATTGGGCGAAATCGAACATCAGATTCTTCTGTTTATTAGCAACGTCTATGACGCCACCGGCTGGTATGGCGTGGTGTTAATGATGGCCATCGAAAGCGCCTGCATTCCACTGCCGAGTGAGGTTATCATGCCTCTGAGTGGCTGGATGCTTATTCAGGCGAAGGGCCTGAGTATATGGTGGACCCTCCTTGCCGGATTTTATGGTGCTCTCGGTTGCACGATTGGCTCGATTCTGGCCTACTGGGCAGGAGCGCTCGGGGGAAGGCCGTTCGTGGATCGATTCGGTAAGTTCTTCTTGGTTTCCCACCACGATATTGCGCTCGCCGAGCGCTGGTTCGCCAAGTACGGCGATTGGGCGGCCTTCATCTCCAGACTGCTGCCTGTAGTTCGCACTTTCGTTAGCTTTCCCGCCGGTATCGCCCGCATGAACTTCCCGAAGTTTGTCCTCTTCTCGTTTCTCGGGTCGTTTCCCTGGTGTTTTGCCCTGGCTCTGGGGGGATTCTTCCTCGGCGAAAATTGGGAGAATCTACGCAGCGTAATGCGACCGTTTGACATTCCGATCATCGGCATCATCCTCATTTTGGCGGCGATATATGTTTATCGTCATCTCAAGAAGGACAGGCCGGCAGTCGCCGAATAGGCAAGACGGGGGAAAAGGTCAAGAGGGAAAGACGGTAAAAGGGAAGGCGGCATTCCCTGCTCCCGCTTTTTCCCTCGTCGCCTACCGGGCGCCGTCCTAACCCGATCGGATTAGGGGAAAATAGTAGCGGTAGTCGAAAATGCGTGAAGTGGTTGCAGTTCGTCTGAACGAGCCCTTCCCCTGGTTATCGAAGATGACAGAGTTGGCTATCGAGACAGTCGCCCCCGCCTCCACTTCAACTTTGTAGGAGAACCAGCGGGTTTCACCTGGCGCCACCTGGCCGCTCCAAAGGATCCGGTTGACCCCCGCGTCGAAGGTTGCCCCACCCGTCAGAGAACCCGGGACAATGGTTGTTGCGGCCGGCACAGGAGCGGTAATTGTCCAGCTTGCCGTGACAATACCGGGATTGAAGATCGAACCCTCATATCGCAACTCATCGCCCACCCTGGCCCCTGCCTTATCGACCTTTAAGTCAGTGGAGAGGGCCCTCCCGACTATCCGGTCCATCACCGCCTTGCCTGCTTCGGGCGCAAGGCCCTCAAAGGGAAAGGAGTAGAAGACTGTCCGGCCCCTTCCGGCGCCGTCAAGGTTTTCCAGTCCGGTAGGAACGCCGTGGATATTCAGAAAAGAAGCAGAGGCGAGCGGCCGGGGCGTGACCTCGTCGCTCCATTCCCGGAAGCCAGGGTAGGGCATGGTAAGGCTATAGGGGCCCAGGCCGTCCCCCACCATGTCCCCCACGGCACCGCTTACCTGCACGGCTGTGATGTCGTTGGTGTAGGTGAGGATGCCAAGGTAGTTTACCTCAAAGTCGTCAAAGCCCCGGACAAAGAGGTAATCCTGTGAGGAGAGAAATAGCCTCCCATCGCCATCGAGATAAGCAGCCAGATTAGACTCATCTTGCGCGGTCAGTGGCTGATACCAGTCGTAGCCGGTAAACCAGACCGTAATGGAATACAAGCTGAGTGTGGAAATACCAGGGCCGGGACCTCCGGCCGTATTGTAGACATCGTACGGGTAGCCAAGGTCGAAAAGAGCGTTCTTGTAGCTAGACTCGACGTCGTACCAGCGGTCATCGTCGACCAGCAAGACGAAAGCCGGGGTTTTCACCGCCACCGTCCCCGTCACCCTGAGCGTGGGATCGATCTGCGACACCAGCGATACAGCCGCCACGTTTGAGACGTTCTTCCCTGTCCCGGGCGGAACTTCAATTCTCACTCCCGTTGTGATGGCCTGACAGGAGAAAATCTGGCCAGTCGTGGTCAGCGGGATTGAGAACGTTTCGTCCCATATCGTGATGGGCCAATCACCGCCCGACGTGGTGGCTGTAAGGGAATCGCTCAGCGTCCCCGTATTCCAGATCGTCAACGTGGTTGTCGCGACCTTTCCTTGCTCTCGAATCAGTCGCTGCGAGGCGGGCAGGACCCGCACTTCCCTGCTCGGAGGCTGGGAGGCTAGCCAGTCAACTGACTTTTGCAGCAACGATAGACGATTCGCAGCCGGACCCGCTCCTTCGAGGCCAAAGCCGAGATAGATCAGTCGATACGGTAGGCAGACGTCAGTTTCGATGCCACCAACACCACCGTCCCGTCCGTAGTCAACTACCTGACTTGACCTTGTGCCTTCGGGGGCGATTGTGTCGGGATATTGCTGGTTTCGCGCCGAATCCACCGTATTCAAAGTCAGCGTGATTCCGGCGAACAGGGTACCGGTCACACCAACGAGATTACTGATTCCCGAGTCGTCGGAGACTAATCTGGCCTGCAGGTGCGTTCTGAAATAGGGAGCATCGATGCCAAGAGCGGTGCCGCCCCCATCGTAGTAGCCAATATCCTGGCCGGTGAGAAGCAGTTTGCCGCCGCCATCCAGGTAGCCGGCCAGGGCCGTATCGGCGCCGATGTAGCCTGGCGAATCGAGGGGACTGGACCAGATAACGATATCGTAAGGCGAAAGCTCGACAAGATTAGGAAATAGGCGCGTATCGGTGATGGATCGAACCGAATACAGGTAGTCAAGTTGATCCAAAGCCGAACTGAAGTAGCTGATCTTGCTTTGGGCGTACCAGGCGCCGCTATCGACTAGAAGGATGGAGGGGGCGCTGGTCAAGGAGAAGGTCAGGCTGGTGGTAGCGCTAACGACAACGGGTACTCCTGTCTGAGTTTGGAAGCGATGTCGTGGGCTGGCAGCCCTGACGTCGTACGTTCCGGCTGGTGCGGTCAGGGTAAAGGAGCCCGTGCTTGGATCCGTTTGGGCGCTGAGCGGTGTACCGGCAATAGTGACTGTGGCGGTTAGCGGCTGCCCTGTCCCCTCTTCAGCCACTAACCCGGTGATGAAACCGACCGGCAAGGGGATCAATGCAATATCCTGCGTCACCGCTCTCCCTGATAAGATCGCTACCCGGACCGGAGCGGACTCGACATAGCCAAAGGCGCCCGCCCTCACATCATAGGAGCCGAAGGCCAAATCCATAGCATAGTAGCCATCCTGCCCGGACGTAGCGACGGCCTGAGTGGCTGTGTTCTCGTTGGTAGCCGTCACCACGGCGCCTGCCACAGGTATTCCTCCCGGTCTGCGCACAACACCACTAATGGACCCGGCCTGCATGGCCAGGGACACGGCGGCGTAGGCGTCCACTCTGCCCCAGCCGTAGCTGTTGTTTGGACGGCCTGTTCCAAGTGGCAGGGCCGTGGAGGTGATCAAACTCAAGGCCTGAATTGGCGTCAGAGAGGGATTGGCCTGCTTGAGGAGGGCGAGGACACCGGCAACATGGGGAGTCGCCATGCTGGTTCCGCTCATCAGCACATATGACCCTCCCGGATACGTGCTCCTAATAGAAACCCCGGGGGCGCTAACCTCCGGTTTGATCATGCCGAATGGTGAAGGCCCCCGGCTGCTAAAGTTGGCGATGTTATCTGCCGAATCGGTTGCCCCCACGGAGAAAGCGTTATTCAAGCTGGCTGGTGAGAAAACGCTGCCGGCGCCAGAACCGCTGTTGCCGGCAGCAAAGACCGGGGTGATGCCGGCGGCGAGAAGGGCGTCGATATCGGCCTCAAAGGTCAGATCGGCCCCGTCTGGGCTGCCCCAACTGCAGTTCACGATGTCGGGGGCGAGGTCCGGATCGCCATCGGGCTGCAGTATCCACTGGAAGGCGGTGTGAATCCAGCTATCGAGGGAGCTACCATCCCGCAAAAACACTTTTGCCGCTATCCACTTGGCCCCGGGAGCGACCCCCAACCGATTCGTGCTATCGGAACCCACCATGATGCCCGTCACGTGCGTGCCATGTCCGTAGCCATCGATCGGATATTGGAAAGCGTCGGTCGTGAAATCAAACCAGTTTCCCGCGTGGTTGACGATTCCTCTCCCAGAGTTGCCGCGATACTTGTCGGTTAGGGCCGGATGCTGCCAGTCCACGCCCGTGTCCAGGCTGGCGACGACCACACCCGTGCCGGTAATGCTGAGGGCCAACCAAACCGCATCGGCGCGGATTTTGGCAATATTCCATTCTAGTCCGAGAGGCTGCCCGGTATTGGCGCCTGCCAGCCCATCGTCAGCTACGGCCGTCACGGGCTCGCCCGTCGTTTCCGCTGGCAGATCGAGATGCCTGACCTGGTCGGCCCTGATCGCCAACACTTCCGGCCGCCCGGCCATGGCGAACAGGCTCTCCCGATTGCCCAAGACCGCGGCGCCGTTGACTATCCACAAACTACTATAGTTATCCACGTTACCGCGTTGCTTGAGCTGTTCCAAACTTGCCAGCGCTGCCTTCTGGCTTCTCGTGGCGGTCGACATCAGGGCCTCGGCGACTACCCGGCGACGCGTTGACTTGTCAGCCACCTTCGCCGCTGCCGACAGATCGGGACTACCAGCGAATTGCACAATAAACCTGACCCGTCCGTCTTTGGCGGCCAGAAGTTCCTTCAAAAGCTGCGGCTCAATTTTGCGGAGATAGGTCCTATCGATGCCCTCTATGCCTGGTGGGGCGGTGAAGAGGACTGAAGGGGAAAAGGCGAGAATCAACCAGGCGAGGATTGCCAGGAGAAAAGCCCGGGTCGCGTATTGCACTAGCAGGGGCCTCCGATCCAACGGGCTAGACTACTTGTAATTATCCTACGGCCTACGCCAGAAAATGTCAATAATCCCGGCATTCCTGGCGCAATCCGAACCATTCTGACATCTATCAACTTTGTGCTATAATATGCCGACCCAAAGTGAGGGAGGAGTGTCATCAGCGAACATGGAACTACCAGTGATCGATTCAACAAGACGCAACCATGCATTGGAGCACGCGACCATAACCGTGTTACTTCATCGCCTTGGTCCCTCCTCAAGGCTTATGGGAAGGTCCACGGCCAGGGGGTTCTATATCTACGGGGACATTCCCACCGTCGAGATTATGCAGGCGGCCCATGAAGGTCTGGCTCGGTTGCAGCGGGGGGAAGCAGAACTCGCCGTTTCACCTCTTTGTGGCACTAACCTTGCCGTTGGCGGTATTCTCGCCGGGTTCGCTTCTCTACTCGCCCTGAGCGGAAAGCAGCGAAGCGACAGACTAAGTCGCGCTATCCTCGCCTCTACGGTGGCGCTGGTTTTGGCGCAACCATTGGGCAGGCTCGTGCAGAAACACCTGACGACAAGCGCCCAACTTCAGGGAGTGAAGATCTCCGCCATTATACGCCAGGGGAGCAGCAATTGGGTAGTTCACAAGATAGAGACGACTTACAGCTAATGCTATGCCGCAAAAGCGCATTTCCGGATGTCAAGGCAACAGGAAGCGTCTTTCAAGGCTTTTGAGAAATCCGTCTTCTGCCATAGCGCCGAGGATCGCGTTGATCTCTCTGAGGAGTGCGCTGCCGGACCGGCGCACGGCAACCACATACGGTTCATAGGTAAAGGGCTCGCCGTTTATTTTTAGCTCTTTCATGGTTTGAACCAGCGCGATCGCTGTCACACGGTCAGCGATTATGGCATCGCACCTGCCGGCAGACAGAGCCTGGGCCTCTGCTTCGACCGACTCGAAGGGCAGCAGTGAGAGGCCGGGCCCGAACTTAGCCATCTTCCTCGCTTCCAACTCGCCAGTAGAGCCGATCTCGATACCCAGCACCGCGTTCTCTAGCTCTTTGGGCTCGCCTATCTGTTTGGATCCGCTTCGCGTTATGAACACTTGTCCGGCATTGAAATAACCGCGGGAGAAGCCAATCTCCCTTCCATACTCCGCAGCCGGACTAACAGCAGAGATAGCTACGTCGGCTTTTCTGGCAATTAGGGCATCAAATACGCTCGTTACCTCTATGCCCACAAATGTCGCTTTTACGCCAAGCCGGTTGCCAAGCTCGCGCCCCAACTCGACATCGTAGCCCGCCAGTTCCCCCTCGTCGTTAAGGTAGGAAAATGGCGGGTAACCGGGATCGGTGGCGATCCTGATATATCCCGCTTGCCTGACACGGTTCAGACTGTCGTCGTCTTTGGCCTCCCCGACGCAGCCCGACAGGACGAAGGATACAAGCAGAGCCAGTCCTAGCCGGCACCCCAAGACAACCCCACTGCCTGCAGGTTTCAGTTCATGCCTCCCGCCACGGCCCCTAAGGAGATGCTGTCCTTGCACCACGATCTATAGCCCGAACGGGCACTTTGAGGGTGATCACCGTTCCCTTGCGGGGTGTAGAGCGTATCTCAAGATTGGCGCCGATGAGGGCGGCGCGCTCCCGCATATTGAGCAAGCCGAAGCTGCCACGCTCTTCGTAGTTGGTCTGAACCGAATGCAGGTTGAATCCCTGTCCATCGTCCTTGATGGTTAGGGTCAGCATTCTTTCCCGTCGATTCAGGGTGAGCCAAACATTCCTGGCGTTGGCGTGTTTGCGCACGTTGCTGATTGCTTCTTGAGCAATGGCAAAGATGGTCTCCTCCACTTCCTGGGGATAGCGTCCCACTATCTCGGGCGCTTCAAATCGAGCCGCGAGGCCGTCCGTCTCGTCGAGGCGGCTAACATAGCTACGAAGCGTCGGCGCCAGTCCTTGCGCCTCGAGCATAAGGGGACGTAGCTCAAAGAGGAGGGTGCGGATCTCTCGCGAGGTCTTGATGGCCATGGCCCGGAGGCTTTCCAGTTCTTCACGGGCCCGTTGCGTATCGAGGTCCAACAGCCTCTTCACATAGTCGACGCCCATGGCAATGGCCGACAAAGACTGGGCCGGCCCATCGTGCAGATCGCGGGCCAGCTTCTTTCGCATGTCTTCCTGAACGGTAATGAGCTTGTTGTGTTCATCGGAGATGTCCTGATAAAGACGGGCGTTGTCGATGGCAATAGCGGCTTGACTGGCCAGAGCTTCAAGCCACCCCAAGTCCTCGCGGTTGAACGGGCCGGTCGACTTGTTCAGGACCTCGATGACGCCGATGGTCTTGCCCTTGACGACCAAAGGGGCGGCCAAAATAGAGAGCGTGCGGAAATCATCGATCACACCCAGGGAGTGCTTGAAGCGCCGGTCCTTGGCCACGTCGTTCACGATTGCCGATCGCCCGCGAGTGGCAACCCAGCCAGCAATACCCTCTTTCAGGCTCATGCGTCGCCCGCGCAAAAAATCGCCCTTATCGCCCAGGACGACCTCAAAAACCAATTCCTTCGTCGCCTGGTCGACGAGTAGCAGGCTGCTTGCCGGCGCATGGAGGAGGTCGGCGGCGCTCCGGACGATACGGTCGAGCAGACGATCCAGGTTCAACTCGGAGCTAAGCGCCAACGCCACATCCTGGAGGATGACGAGGTGAGCTATCTGCTCGTGAAGTTGCCGATTCGCCGCTACGAGACTCTGGCTGTCTTCGGTCACGCTATTCTTCTGCTTGTCTTTGCCAGCCACTTCGCCCACAACACTCCCTCCTCTTCATCTGTAGCTCCCAACACAAAGGGCGGCGCTGCCACAATGGTCGACCGAAGAATATTATAGCATTCCCCCATTGTTTGTCTAGCAGTGCGGCTTGTCCGGCAGGGTCTAACTCACTTATAATACGTGGTATCATGGAAGAGCTACTGCACCCGGTCGTTCGCAAGGCATTGGAAGAGGCGGATTCGATCGCCGAAAGCATGGCTGAGCTTTGCCAGGAACTTAGAGACAGGCTGGCAAAGGAAGCAAGGCCGTATCGCCGGTTTGCCGATTCCTCCGATGCTTTGTTTCAGTTGAAAGAAATCAATTTCCAGGTGGAGAAAGCCACCGGCTATCTCTCGGATCTAAGGCCAGCCCTCGAACAGCTTCACGCCAAACTCCTAGCGCTCGAGACCGAGCACGGCAGGTTGACCACTTTGTTTGGCATCAGCCAAACCCTGAATAGCACCCTTCATCTCGAAGACCTCCTCAACGTCGTCATGGACCGCCTCATCGATATTCTCAGGGCGGAACGGGGCTTTCTTATGCTGATTGACAACAAAACTAAGCAGCTAGACTTCAAGGTAGCCCGAAACATGAGCAGCGAGACACTGGCTGAGTCGTCGTTCCATGTCAGTCGCAGTATCATTGACAAGGTAGTCGCCGAGTCAACGCCCGTCCTGTCGACCAACGCTCAGGCGGACCCACGGTTTTCTACCCAGGCCAGCGTTATCGGTTTCAGCCTGCGATCGATCCTCTGCGTCCCCCTCATCGCCAAGAACAGGCTGATCGGCGTCGTCTACGTGGATAATCGCATCAAAGCCGGATTGTTCGGGCAAAATGACCTGGACCTGCTCGTCGCCTTCGCCAACCAGGCCGCCATAGCGATCGAAAACGCCAGGCTCTTCGAGTCGGTGGTCAACACCATGAACGAGGTGGCGAAGATGAAGGTGGAAATGGAGAACATCTTCGCCTCCATCACCAGTGGCGTGGTGACCATAGGCAGCAACGGCGAAGTAACTGCCTTCAACGGCGCGGCTGAGAAGATCTTCGAACTTGCCACAGAGAGCGTGCTGGGCAGGCCCTACCGGGAAGTTTTTGTCTCGCTCGAGCAAACGCCTGTGCCCGGCCTGGTAGAAGAAGTTCTCAATTCCAACGTTGTCTATGTCGGACAGGAAGTGCGTTGTGACCTGGGAAGCCGGCGCGAGGTGATTCTTACCGTCAGCTTGTCGGCTCTCAAGACCGCTGATAATCAGACCGTCGGCGTAGCCATTGTCATCGAGGATGTAACCGAAACCCGCAGACTTTTGGCAGAGAAGAAGGTGGTTAGAGATACATTTGAACGGGTAGTCGCAAAGGCTGTTGTGGACCGCCTCCTCTCGTCACCCCCCAAGCTGGGAGGAGAACGACAAACTGTTACGGTTCTTTTTGCCGACATCCGCGGCTACACGTCCCTCGCCGAGAGCATTTCGCCGGAGGAACTCGTAATCATCCTGAACTGCTACCTGGCTTTCACTACGAGCGCAGTTCTGAAATATGAAGGCACGGTGGACAAGATCCTTGGGGATGGCATCATGGCGCTCTTTAACGCTCCTTTGTCGCAGCCGGATCACGCCGAACGGGCAGCAAAGGCAGCCCTCGAGATCGTTCGTCTGGTCGACGAATACCACTGCCAGCCAGGAGTCGAAGCGCAGAAATTGAGCTTCGGCATCGGCATCAACACCGGCGAGGCCGTGGTCGGCAATATCGGCGCGGCAGAATTCATGAACTACACCGTCATCGGCGATGCCGTCAACGTCGCCAGGCGTCTCCAGGAGAACGCCCGCCCCGGCCAGATCCTCGTCTCCGAAAGCACCTGCGATCTGATCAAATCAGTCGCCAAAGTGGAACCCCTTGAGCTAATGCATGTTCGCGGCCGCAGTTCGCCCGTATTCGTGTACCAGTTGCTAGACCTTGCTACCTAGCGATCTGCACTTGTTTTTCTCCCGTTGTTGGGCTATCCTATAATCTGTTGCGCGGTTGGCCAGGCGAACGGAGGCTGGCCAATAACCTCAGGGGATGTTTATGCTCGGTGCTCACAGGCTTCGTCTATTCCTCATTCTGATCGTTCTCGCCGTCCTGGCGGCGGCCATTGCGATCACCTACCGCCGGCCCATGCTGGACCTGACAACGCGGGATGACGGTCTGACCGTCGGCCAATGGGAATACCTTAGCGACTTGCCCTGGGAAACAGTAAGTACAGGATGGGTCGCGGTGGGCAACGAGGGCCAGCCGATGCGTGATGGTTCCTTTATGGGGGGACGCATCCGCATTGGCGGCTATGCCTACGAAAAAGGAATTGGCACATATCCTCTCTCGGAGATTGAATTCCGTTTGAACGGTGAATACAGCGCCTTTGAAAGTGAGGTGGGCATCGACGACAGTGTCCCGGCAGGACGGGGGGGCGTCGTCTTTCAAGTCTACCTCGACGACGCCATGGCCTACTCTAGCGAATCCCTCAAGAGCGGCGATGATCCCGTCCAGATAAGCCTGTCGCTTGTAGGAATTGGAGCCTTGCGACTGGTCGCTATCGACACCACGGATGGCGTCGCCAGGAACTATGCCGACTGGGCAGATGCGAGGGTTCTGAAGCGCCTGGTGACCTTCGCCGGGAAAACGGTAAGCCCCGAATTGGCCGCCGTGCGAGCGGACAACGATTTGAGACAGGCGCGCCGCCAGAGCGAAAAGCGGGAAGTTAAGGCGACAGCCGCAAGCGAGGTCGTCGCTTTCAATCGGAGTATTGGCTTGGCGACATCGGGGGGAAGCCTCTCTTCAAGGTTTGACCAGACAAGAAAGATGCTCCTGCTGTCCAACTCGAAGCTGGGAATTCAGCTAGGCTATGGCGGTGCCGAGCACGGACTTCTGACCGTTCTCGACCTCGGCGACAAGCGGCTGGTCCTCAACAATGCTTTTGCCAGTGTCGATCTGAGCGGCATTGGCTCAATTGCCCTGCCGTTCGATACTGAACCAGCAGAGGATGGCTTCCGCTTTGATGAAGTCGACGACCCTGTGTTCGGCAACGGCTTGCGTCTGGTAGCCGAATTCATGGCGAAGGACCAGCCCACGACACTGGTGGTTGAAATAACTCTGTTTAGGCAGAGCAGATACTTCCTTTACAGCCTCAAGCTCAAAGATATCGTCTATCTTGCCGACCCGCAGCCTATCTTCCACTACTTTGCATCGGGCGGCGTCAATCTTGTGGTCGACGAGGACGTGGAATACCTCACCGACCTCAGCCGGCTGCGACGGGCCAGAGCCCACGACGATGGCATCGCCCGGGAGGAGGAAATCGGTCAGGGAAAGCCTCTTTTCATCTGGAGTAACGCGGCTTCTAGGGGCCTGCTGCTTGCCACCCTCGACGAGACAGACTCCTCACCCTTAATGAAGTTTCAACTCGACCCTGGCCGCGTGACAGGCAGGCTAAGCTATTCCGCTATATCTCTGAGAAGCAGCCTATCTTCCCCCAGACTATACGTCGAGGTCACCGATACCGCCGATACCAGGCTGGCTTTCATCGATTTCAAGCGATTCTTTGCCGCCCTATACCCACCCCTCCCCATCCCCTCATGGGTTAAGTACCAGTGGCTAAGCTGGTATCCCTACGGCATGGATATCTCGGAGGAAACCCTGCGAGACCAGGTAGACTACATAGCGGCCATTCTCGCTGACCTCGGTCCCTGGCACATCATCGTCGACGCGGGCTGGTATATCGCCGAAGGACGTTCCGGCGCCGAGTGGAGGAACGTGGATTATGCCAAATTTCCCTCCGGGCTGCGCTCCTTTGTCGACTACGCCCATTCTCGAGGTGTCAAGGTCGTGCTCTATTTCTCGACACCATATCTCGACAGTCGCGTCGAGGCGGGCGATTGGCTTGGCCTCAAGGGCATAATCGAGGAGCATCGCGATTGGCTGATTCGCATCGGCGAAAGCGAGGGCCGGGAAAGCTTCGTCTATGATTATAACAACCCCGAGTTACGCGACTACATGAAGGAGGTAATGACGGACTATTTCCTCCGCTATGACGTCGACGGAATCAAGGTCGATGGACTGGGTAACGCTGGCGGCGCTCTTCTGGACCCCAGTCGCCTTGACGCCTTCGGACTCACCGATCGTGTGGTCGCCCCGACAATGGATATCTACCGCTTCACCTACGACACGATCACATCCCTAAAGGACGATATCTACATAGAAAGCGGTTGGCTGACGCCTCTGTTTGCCAACACCTACGCCCACACCTTCCGCTACGGCGACGAGGCGGCAGAATTCAGTTCACAGTACCCTTTCCCAGGCCTCGTTGAGCACATCGATTATGCGCAAGTGCAGGATATGGTGCTCGGTCAGCGGGCCAATATGGGTGCCCTGCGGGGGGACGCGAATTCATCCCAGATCAATCGCTGGATGCTGGAGGCCGCTCTCGCTCTTGGCGCTCAAACTGTGCTTAGCTTCTACATGCCAGGTTTGGAGGACTGGGCCCTTAGCGCCTACCGCGGCCTCCTCTATCATTACCACGCCTTCGAGGGCGAAACCAATTACGGCTCGTCTCTTTACGCCGATACCTTCGCAACTACCTTCAAGGGAACCACCTACCTCGGTGTGCTGAATCGCTCCACTGACAGCACACGATTCGACCTGCGCCTCAGCGACTTCGGACTGGCCAAAGGAACGAGTTACACAGCTTACAAGGTCGAGGACGCGGCCTATCTCCGGGTGCGGGACTCGATTGAAGTCGTGCTGCCTCCCCAGAGCTTCGTCCTCTACATTCTTCGTGCTGATCCGGGAGTCATGTGGACCAATAGCGCCATCGACTACAGTCAATCAACATCGGAGATTTTTATGCAGGTGCGGGGTCCAGAGTCCCTGCCTGGATTTGTCCAGGTCATGGTGCCCGGTATTCGGGGCGTCTTCCTCGATGGTGATGCACTCGAAAGGCAGACTACCGACCGGTGGTCGGTGGAGACGTACCAGTACAACCCGCTGACCCGTGTTCTTACCATCCTCTACGACCATGCCAGCGAGCACGAGATAAGAATCGAGCTGCCCTAGATCTTATTGGCGGTAACCAGAGAGGATTCGCCCGGAACCGGGTGGAATTCGATGCTGCCAAAGCTGGCTTCCTCCAGCCATTCCCGGCATTCGGCGAAGGTGTAGGTGCCACCGACCTCGTGGAACCCGGCGATAAGAAGGGCAAAGGCCAACTGATCAGCCGCCGTGGCCATGGCATCGTCGGCGACGGGGTCGTTTATCAAGACCACGCCACCCGGCTTTAGGGCGGTATGTGTTCTCCTGAGTAGGGCCTTCTTCCCCTCGAGGCTCATGGTGGTAAGGATGCGGCTAACAATCACCAGGTCATAACCGGAGCCTAGATCGACGGACATGGTATCTCCGGGAAGGAAGGTTACCCTATCGGTAACGCCCATTTTCCGCGCCACGTCGTGACTAACTTTGATGACGTTCTCCCAATCGTTGCTAACTATGGTTGCTTCCGGATCGAACTGGGCCAGCCGGTAGCCGAGGTAGCCCGAGCCGCAGGCCAGATCGAGGATTCGGGTTCCTCTCCTTGCCTGACCGTCGAATCCTAGCAACTTCGCCGCCGCTTCGGCCGGGGCCACGGCGAAAGGTATTAGATACCGCACCAGGGCCTCCCAATACGAGGCCTCAACGCCAAAGTTGCGCGGGTCGACAACTGGCTTTCCCGTCCTCGCCAATTGGTCGATACCGCCGAAGGCCTGCCACTGGACGGCAAAGACCTCCCGGTAGTCGGCACTGCTGGCGAGGGCCTCCGGGCTGTCTATCAGAAACGAGCGGCTGAACGCAGTGAGGGAATACTTGTCATTAAGCTTATCTAGAAGGCCGAAGGAAGTGACAGCATTGAGAAGCATACGCACGATGCGCTTGTCGCCGGCAAGGGCCCTCGTCACGCCGGTCACGTCGTCGGCTCCCCGGTTGACTATGTTGAAGATATCCAGGCTGACGGCCGCTTTGAAGATGCCCGAATGGAGAGATCCGCGAATAGTGGAAATAATCGGGTCTGGCGGTAGAATCATATGAACAATGCTCCAAACGTGAATACCATAACGATGAGCGAGAAATAGCCGTTGAGGTCCACCCAGGCGAAGTTGATACGAGACAGGTCAGCGGGGTGAACGATCAGATGCTCGTAGAAGAGTATACCACCGCCAATGATGATACCTACCCAGTAGGGCCAGCTTAGGGTCATCATGACGCCAAGGACGACGAGAAGGGCAAAGGCGACGACGTGCATAATCGACGACCACAAGAGCGTCGTGGCCACGCCGAAGCGCACGGCGAAGGAGTGGGTCTTTTGCGAGCGGTCGAAATCGACATCGCGGCAGGTTTGCATGAGGTCAAAACCGTTTCCCCAGAAAAAGACGATGAGGCCTAGCACCATGGCCTCCCATGATAGGTTGCCCGTAACACCGATCCAGGCGCCGACCGGTCCGCAGGCCTGGGTCAGTCCAACACCGAAGTTGCAGGCCCAGGTGAAGTACTTGGTGAAATTGTAGCCGACCAGCAGAACGACGGCGACAGGCGCCAATTTGAGAGTCAACTCATTCAACTGCCAGGCAGACAGTAGCAACAAGATCAGGCAGAGGAAGACGACCAGGAGAACTTCCCAAACGGAAAGCAGGCCGGCGGGAACAGGGCGAAACCGTTCCACTGGATGACGGGAGTCGAGTTCCTTGTCGACAACACGGTTGAGGCTCAGGGTCAGGGTACGGGCGCTGGCCATGGCCACGGTTATCCAGACAAACTGGGCCAGTGTTGGCAGGCCTCTGGCCGCGAGAAACATGCCTATATAAGCGAAAGGCAGAACGAACATTATGCGACTGAACTTGGCGTTCTCCCAGATCAGGCCGAGCTTTTTCACCACTCCTCCTTGAGGGCGCTGCCTTCCGCAACGAGGCTTATGATAGCATAGCGGCTGGCCGGTGACAAGCGCACAGCTCGCATAGTTTGCACTAGTCTCAGTTGCATGCTATGCTACTTGTAAATATGTATGGTAGCGGATGAAGCGATTGTCATCGCTGCACAGCACAATATCTACGCGTACGACGCCTACTTCATTACCTGCGCTCGCTCACAGAATTGTCCCTTGATTACGCTCGACAATGGACTGCGGGCGGCGGCGCAGAAGGCCGGAGTTATTGTTCTGGAGGTAGATTCGTGAAGAGCTACACGACTTCCGAGGCGCGGGAGCGTTTTGCTGCTATTCTTGAACAGGCGCGCAAGGAGGGCGCGGTGCGAATCCGGCGGCGTGACGGTCAAAGCTTCGTGCTGATGCCAGAACCATGGCAAGGATCACCACTCGATGTTGAGGGGGTCACGCCGTCGCAACCGGTCACGCGAGAGAGTATTCTTCAAGCCGTGCATGAGGGCCGTCGTCCCTACGATTGAATCTAGGCCGATGTGAGACATGCATGGTCGCCAGCATGTCAAATGCCAGCAAAATTGGCATAGGATGTGGCTTACTTCATCAAATTAAGAAGCAAGCGGCACCAGAAGAAGAGGACACGGCGAGCCGCCGACTACGCGGGGGGTGACGCTGCCCGCGAGCATACCGTCCAGTCCGGCGCGGGCGTGCGTGGCCAACACCACCAGGTCCGGGCAGCGCCCATCCTTTCGCCGAAGGACGGCCAGGATCTCGGCGGCGGGGTCGCCCCGGCGCACCTCCGTGGAAGTGGCAAGCCCCACTTTGCCAAACGATTCCCCCAGTTGGACCAATCTGGCGCGCATCTCGTCCTCAGCCCAATCGAGCAGCCTGGTCGCGGTGCGGGGCAGGAAGATTGACGCCACACCGGCCTCGCCCGGCATGGTTGCAGCCGTGGGAATTACCGATAGCAGCAGCGTCTCGGCCTGGCAACCCCCGGCGATGCGCTGCACCACCGGTATGGCAGCGGCGGCGTCTCCTGCCGGATCTACCGGCAGCAGGATCAGTTCGATAGCCGATTCTCCAGCCAAGGAACGGTCAGTGGGTATTGGCACGATCAGCACAGGGCGGTCGATCAGAGCCAGCACCTGTTGGGGGATGCGGCCGATTAGCCAATCCTTGAAGCCGCCGCTCCCGTGGGCAGCGAGAACTATCATGTCCGCCTTCAGTTCAGCGGCATGGCCGGCGATGCCCGCGGCCACCTCTCTGGTGGGTTCGGCGTGGACGTGGGTGGCCGCGTTGAAGCCGGCGTCGTGCAGCCGTCGGGCCACACCGGCCAGGTAGGACTCGGCCGCCAAGAACGTATTCAGATGGGACTCACCATGCACGGTCTGTGGCGGCGCCGCCTCAAGGGAGTGAAATAGCGTCACCTCAGCCGCTAGACAGGCGGCCAGAGACTGAACCAGCGGAATCACCGTCTCGGCCAGTTTGGAGCCATCAAGAGCTACGATCAGTCGGGTACGAGAATCTGTGCTGTTCATTGTCTATTACCCTCCAAGGAAGATCTGCCATAGAAGATAGCCATTCAAGAAGATGATCAGGGCGGCCACCAGCCAGGCGATCACAGTGGTCACGTCGTGGTTGCGGAGTTCACCCATAACGTCGCGGCGGCTCGTGAACATCACCAGCGGCACCAGGGCAAAGGGAATGCCAAAGCTGAGAACGACCTGGCTGATGATCAGGGTTTGCGTGGGGTCGAAGCTCAGGGCGATGACGATCAGGGCCGGGGCCATGGTGATCAGTCGACGAATCCACACTGGTATGTGCCGGCGCAGAAAGCCCTGCATGATTACCTGGCCTGCCATGGTACCCACGGTGGAGGAGGACAGCCCGGCGGCCAACAGCGAAATGGCAAACACCAGGCCCGCCAGGTCTCCCAGCAGCGGCGATAGAGTCTCATGAGCCTGCTCAATGCTGGCGATATCGGCGCGTCCGGTGGCGTGAAAGGTCGAAGCGGCCATTACCAGCATGGCCGCGTTTATGAGGCCGGCCAATCCCAAGGCCAGCGCCACGTCGACCACCTCCATCCTGAATAGTCGTTTGGCGAGGGCCGGCGTGGGCGCCAGGATGCGGTTCTGGACCAGGGCCGAATGCAGGAAGATAACGTGGGGCATCACCGTGGCGCCCAGAATGCCCACCGCCAATACTACGCTCTCGCTGCCGGCAAAGCCGGGGTGCACAGTGGCCTGGAGCATCTCGCCCCAGGACGGGCGAACCAGGACAGTCTCGACAAGATAGGAGACAGCCACAACGCCTACAAGACTGGCGATCATCGCTTCGATGGGCCGAAAACCGTAGCGTTGCAGGCCCAGGGTGAGAAAGGTAAGTACGCCGGTGAATAGGCCGCCGACCAGCAGGGGCACGCCGAATAGGAGGTGAAATCCGATGGCAGCGCCGAGGAACTCGGCCAGATCGGTGGCCATGGCCACTAATTCTGATATGACCCACATGAACCAGACTACCGGCATCGGGAAGCGGTCGCGACACAGTTCTGCCAGGTTGCGACCGGTGGCGATGCCTAGCTTGGCGGACAGGGACTGGATGAGCATGGCCATCAGGTTGCTGGCGAAAACCACCCACAAGAGGGTGTAGCCGAATTTGGCGCCGCCCTGGATGTTGGTAGCGAAGTTACCCGGATCCATGTAGGCCACGGAGGCCACAAAGGCCGGACCAAGAAACGGCAGTAACCGTCCGATCCAGGACAGGCGCAACGAGCGCCCGAACCGATTAATGACGCCGGGAGACGCCATGAGGCGCTGGGCAGACCGGTTGGCCGTCGTCTTTGGCGACGTGCTACCGGTTGGCTCTATCGGAAGCTCTGATCCGGCCTCCTGGTCTGCCAAGTTCCTCTCCCGCCGCTGGCGTGCGAGGGCTGTCGATCTCCCCCACACAGCCAGACTATCATTTATAGGCAGGCGTTTCTGCCCATAAATGATTATAGGGAACCACGGTTACGCAGTCAATCGGGCGCGCCTCAGCGCACCACACAGTAGTCGACCTGCAGCTTGTCGGCGGTCGCTTCGCGAACCAGATGGCGGAGCTTCCCTTCGGCGATTAATCGAAAAGCCAACTTGACGATCTCTTTGTAGAACTCGCAATAGGGCGAGGCAGTTAACATCTGGCCGTTAAGCCCCTGCGCTTCAGCCGGACAGGGGGCGCCGCAAATGTGGCGAATCGCACAGTCCCGGCACTTCGCGATCCGCTCGACAATGCGCTCCCGAATTTGCCGGAACGGTCCGGAGTTAACCGCATCTTCTATGTCATCTTTGAAGATGTTGCCCCCTGAAAAGCCAGCAAGCCCCTGGAATTCACCACAGGGAATCATCTCTCCGCCTGCCGTCACGGCGAGAAAGCAGCGACCGCCGCCGCAGGGGGTAATGTCACACATCAAGCGCCGCCCTTCTGGCGCAATGATCCCCAGTACGAGATTCGAAAAATCGCCGATCAGGATTGCCCGTCCGGACTTCTCGGACAACTCGATGGCACGCATAACCGCCTTGCTGAACCCCTGCAATAGGCTTTCGCAATCGGGTTGGAACGAACGAGCGTAGGGCTG
>JAUSEJ010000614.1 GCA_030650265.1 Dehalococcoidia bacterium
CCAGCAGCTTCTTGTAAACATACTCGTTGTGCTCTCCCAAAAGCACGGCCGAGCTGCGAATGCTGTTGGGAGTGTTCTTCGCTCGCCAGGGAAAGGTCGGCGTCGAGTAGGCGCCGCAATCCTCCTGGTAAAGCTCCGCAAATTGCCCCCGCTCGATCAGATGCGGATCGTCCCAGGCGTCCTTGTTGCTGATCACGGGACCGGCGGCAACTCCCTCTTTCTGGAGAGCGTACATTACCTCGTAGTTGGTCCTCTGGCTGGTCCAGTGTTCGACCAGCCTGTCCAACTCGTCCTGGTTTTGCCACCTGCCGATTGCGGTCGAGAATCTGGCATCCTCAGTCCAATCAGTCCTTCCGTTAGAAAGACCCAAAGCGCGGCAAAACCCGGCCCAATCACTGTCGCCCACCGTGATAGCCACCCATTCATCCTCGCCTATGCAGCGATAGGCGCCGCAGGGAGCAGCGGAAGGATGGCGGTTGCCCGTCGTGCTCCTGACGTGGCCGTTCATCGTATAGTCCAAGACGGCCGCCGCCTGATGGCAAATCGCCGACTCGACCTGAGCCAAATCGATGAACTGTCCCTTGCCCGTTCGCCGTCGATGCCTCAGAGCCATCATTACAGCGAGGGCGGCCTTCGCCCCCGAGCAGGCATCGGCATGATACACGTCCGTGTTTGTCCCCGGATCCAGATCAGGATAACCTCGAAGCAAAGTATGTCCACCCGTTGCCTCAAGATGCTTGCCAAAGCCAAGGTAAGATTTGTATGGTCCGTAGCAGCCATAACCTGGCATGCTGACCATGATCAGACGGGGGTTGACCGTCGACAAGGCCTCGTAGCCAAATCCCAACCGGTCGACGGCGCCGCCGGAGTTGTTCTCGATGAACACGTCGCTCTTAGCGATCAACTGCTTGAAGATCTCTTTTCCCTTTTGTTGGGTCACGTCCATAGTGCAGCTCAGCGTATTGCGGGCGTGGTAGTTGAACAACACGGCCCGATTCCACGGCCTCTCTCCTGCCTCGTCGTTCATGTAAGAATGTCTGGTCAGCGCTCCCCGCACGGCGATCTCCGGCGGTCGGGCCATCGGCCCTCTAGTCGACGGCGAAAAATACTGGAGGTTCTCCGCCCTGATGACCTCCGCTCCCCAATCGGCCAGAAGCATCTCGGCAAAAGGACCGGCCCAAACCACTGTCAGAGTCGTAACCCGTATTCCTTCGAGAGGCAATCCTCCCATTTGTCTTCCTCCTGCCTAGATCCCCCCGGCTTCTTCTAGCCGAATTGGGCCCAATCGGTCGCAGCCGACGGATCCAAGAACCTCATCGTTGCGCTGGCCCGGCAGCTCGTCTCGATCGATATTTGGGATCGCTCTATCGGTAGACCATGGATTAGATTGAAAGATTACCATAGGGCCGACGTTTGAGTCAACGTTGGACGTAGCCTGAACCGCAGATTAACCAGATTTCTGGATTTGGCAGATAGACATCCGCCATCGGCGAAATCCTTCCATCTGCGCACATCAGCGGTTCAGACAACGTCTTCAACTCGACTGATTGACGCGTGATGTAAGATAGACGATAAGGGTACGGCCCAAACGCTCACGCTTTGTGGTTTGCAGAAGGAGAGACTTCCAGCTCTCCTGACAACTTACGAGAGAGGTCTGAATCTATTGTCATCAACTACATACCCCAACAACAACAGCCAGGTTGAACTGCCAATCGGCAGCAGCGGCCGATCGGCCAAAGAAGTGGCCGTCGCCGCCGCCGGCCTGGCAGAGCAAGTCATAGTCAGGGACTTCAGCAAGGTTCAGCGAATCAGCTACAAGGGCCGGCGCGACGTTGTCACCGACACCGATGTCGCCGCCGAAAAGGCCATCATGACCCTCATACGGGCGGAATTCCCCGACCACGGCCTCATGGCAGAGGAGTCCGGTACCGCCGCCGGACAGACGGATTTTCAGTGGGTCATCGATCCACTTGACGGCACCTTCAACTACTCTCAGGCTATCCCCGTCTTCTGCACGTCAATCGCCCTCGCCTATCAGGGGGAGGTTATCCTTGGCGTCATAAAGGATCCTCTAC
>JAUSEJ010000616.1 GCA_030650265.1 Dehalococcoidia bacterium
CGGAGATTGGCGCCAAAGGTCCCACCGCTGACGCTATCGCCAAAGAACTTGGTGCGGGGTGATTTGAAGGTCCACTTCATCTTCGTTCCCCCACCATATCCGGTGGCGCCCAAAGGACCGATGCCGGCGATTATCACATTAGCCGGGCTGATCGGATCGATTCTCGGGTCGACTTTGAGAAAGTGCTCCCAAAGAAGCCACGAATTGATGCCCTCGCCCCCGACGAATCTCTTGACCACATCTTCGGGTATCGGCGCCTTGGAAACATTTCGAGTGGTCAAGTCAACTCTGAGAATCTGGCCGCGGCCGTGGTCCTGCATGCTCATGTCCTTCTCTCCACCTACCTAAAGCAGGGTTCTTTGTCACAGGGAAATCGAAATAGGTCGGTTAGTTCCCCGAAGAATAAGATCAACCCCCGGCGATGGCGGTCAGGAAAGCGATCTCCACTCCTTCCGGTATGGGGCTATCCGGATTCAGGGAAACGCCGTCGGCCAGAACAACCACGCCGGGGACCATGACTCCCCGGGGATCGATCAGCGCCTCCTTGAAGCTTTGGCCGTAGCGATCCGTGAGCGCAGCCACCAGCCCGGCGAGGTCGGGCGCTTCCAACACCAAATCTGTGGCTTCTGTGCCGGTAAGACGGCCGAATATTGGGTCAAAGAACACTTTTACTTTCACGGCGTCTAACTCCTATCTCTGCCGGCATAGCCATAGAGTAGACTCTAAATAACGATAGCTCTATCTTTTGTCAGAACGTCTGCTATATCGCTCATACCCAGGTCTTCCAGTTTTCGGCGGGTCTGCAAGGAAGTCTCGACGTCCCAGCCGTGGGCCTCATAGTATTCGTCCTTCATAGGCTCGAAGTAATCAGCAAGAACCACCCCCTTCTTTGGGCCTTCCACCGGGGGTTCATTCATCGGTCGCTCACCAAGCCGGTCGTCTTCCCGTCGCAATCCCACCCGCGAGTTGAATGCCTTTTCAAGGTTCACTGTGCGCTCTCCGGCGACCTCCAGGTCCTGAGCGGTAACTTCGACGCCGAAGCAGGCCGTTAGCGCCCCGGCGAACAGCCTCGTAGGGTAGAGGATGGTGTCGGCAACCACGAGAAGGGAACAAATCCCCAGAGAGTTTACTATCGCGCAGCGGTTCTCGGCCCGGGCGCAGTCCTGCCCCTTGAGGGTGGGAGTGCCAAACTCCGCCGCCTCGGCTCTACCAAATGATTCGATGGAGATATCCGGACGGAAGAACCGCTCCACCGTTGCCGCAGCGCCTTTGAGATGGTCGGCTCCACGGGAGGCAACAGCCATAGAAACGGCCCAACTGGGGTTGGTCCTCGCATCGGCGATCACTGGCATGCCGCCCTTGCCGTATGACACGTACTTCAGTACGTTTACTCCCTTGATCTCCTCTATGCGCTTGGCAGCCTCATAGATGCCATCTTTGAAGATTCTGCCGAGAGTGTTCTGTTGTAGAGCGATCGACTCGATGACCCTGACTCCCGCCTCGTAGCTGCCCCACTCGAAGCTCACGGCCTCTCCTACCCACGCAGAGATATCCTTGTCATCAATGATCTGCCGCTGCCAGAGCTCCATTATGAAGGCGCAGCAAAAGGAAATCTCGATGTTATCGATGGCGAGAGTACAGCCCATCGTCCACAGGTGCGCCAGCGCCGCCAGGTCCTGTATGTCGCACATGCCCCCCAGCCGATCTGGGCAGCTAGTTCGAACCGGTGTCCCGTCTCGCCGGCATACTTTCCGGCAGCAGGGCTTTCATCGCCTTTGATCTTATATTGACCTGAGCAGCCGGAAATGCAGCCCGGAGAACAGGTTATAGACCGTACGGCCAGGTTGTCTGCATACGAACGTGCATTGATCAAGTCGGCTTTTTCCCGGGACATCGTGGAATGCTGAAGGTTCTTGTAGGGGAGGTTCTGAGTGCGATTATAGTAGCTGAAGAAGCCAAGGGTCCCAACACTCTTAAATGAAGACCGCACGCGCTCGTTCTTGTTTAGTGCTTCCCGCATGTCATCAATGGCCTTCAGGAATCCGGCGGGGTCGCTCACAGGAATGCCTTTGGTGCCCCTGGCGGCAATGGCCTTGAGGTTTTTCGAACCGAAGACACAGCCGGCGCCGGCCCTACCGGCGGCTCGATGGCGGCTGACCTGGAGCGTGGCAAAGGTAACGAGGTTTTCGCCCGCGGCGCCGATACACGCCGTCTCCGCGTCGGCAAACCCGGTCTCCTCCTTTATCAGTTTGTCCGCTTCTTCGGGGTTCTTTCCCCAGAGATGTCGGGCGTCCCTGATCTCGACGGTGTCGTCATTTATCCAGATATAGACAGGATGCTCTGCCCGTCCGGTCACAACAAGGTGATCGTAGCCGGCCCAGCGAAGGTTGGCGCCAAAGGTTCCGCCGCTGGCGCTGTCGCCGAAGAATTTGGTGCGGGGCGATTTGAAGGTCCATTTCATCTTCGAACCGCCGCCGTACCCCGTGGCGCCAAGGGGGCCCATACCGGCAATAATTACATTGCCCGGGCTGATGGGGTCGATTCTCGGGTCGACGTTGAGAAAGTGCTCCCACAAAAGCCATGAATTGATGCCCTCACCGCCAATGAACCTCCTCGCCACGTCAGTGGGAATTGGCATTGTAGTGACGTTACGACTAGTCAGGTCTACTTTGAGAATCCGTCCGCGCCCGTATGTCTCCCTGCTCATTTCTTTCTCTCCACGTATTTCAGGCACGATTGCTTGGGATAAGGAAGGCTGGGTAGGCTATTAGCTGGCCTATACGGACAATGCTGCACGCAGAGCGGGTCGCCACCGCAGAGGTCACACTTCAGGATTTCTCCCGCCGGACCGACCTGAATGGCTTTGAAAGGACAAGCGATGACGCAATCCAGACAGCGTGTGCATTTGGATTCGTCGATAACCAGTGCCCCGGTGTGCGGTTCCACGTAGATTGCCCCGGGCACGGAACAGGCGGTTTGGCACTTCGCATCGGGGCAGGACCAGCAGATTATGGGCCGGGGGGCGCCGGCCGGGGATTGGACCACCCGAATTCTCGCCATATAGGGATTGACGCGACCAGTCTTGTTTAGAGAGCAAACTAGCTCGCACATGCGGCAACCGTCGCAGAACTTGGCATCAGCCGTGAGAAGCATGGTAGTCGCCAATTCACTTCACCTCCGTTTTCCGCTTGTCGGGTAGTATAGCAAGCTGATAGTAGTATAGCAATAGTACCATGTCGTTAATGACCTTGTCGAAGCGGTCTTCGCGACCTGTTTCGTGGTATGAATTAGATCGAATTTAGAAAAACCGTGGCCGGAAGCGTTGACACGCGTTGGTGAGAATAGTATACTACGTTTCGGTCCGAAAAGCGGAACCATGGCAAAAGAAGTCAATCACCCAAAAACGCAGGAGGTTTGAAGTGCGACTCGAAGATAAAATTCGAGACATTCCCGATTTCCCCAAAGAAGGGATCATCTTCAAGGATATCACGACCCTCCTTAAGGATGGCGATGCTTTCAAAGTTGTGATCGATGACCTGACCGAGAAATTCGCCGACAAAAAGATCGACAAAGTTGTGTGCATGGAGTCGCGTGGCTTCATTTTCGGCGCACCACTGGCCTACAATCTGGGCGCTGGTTTTGTTCCGGTTCGCAAACTGGGCAAGCTGCCGGCGGAAACTATCAGTGTCGAGTATACCCTTGAGTATGGCACCAACACCCTGGAGATGCACAAGGACGCCATAGGTCAGGGCGAGCGGGTATTGGTGGTCGACGACCTGTTGGCGACTGGTGGAACGGTCAATGCGACCATCAGCCTTGTCGAGCAATTGGGCGGTAATGTCGTAGGTATAGCCTTCCTGATCGAGTTATCCTTCCTTGACGGGCGGAATTCGCTGAAGGAATACGAAGTGGTCTCATTGATCTCTTATTAGTTAAACGTGGTCCCGTGCACTTGACAAGCTATTTGGCCTGTGCTAAGATTTGCCCGAAAAACTGAATATTAGCCGCTCTTATCCAGAGAGGTGGAGGGACTGGCCCCGTGAAGCCCGGCAACCTACGAAGGGCGAGGATGTAGCAGGCGGTAGATGGGCTCTATCCTGAGATAGAGGTCGTCACGCCTTAGCGCTTCGCTTATTAGTCAGGTGCCAATTCCGACAGGAAGTACGCGTCCTGAGAGATGAGAGTGAAGCCAAATTACTGGACTTCTCTCATTGCGGAGAAGTCTTTTTTATTATCATAACTAGTTTGCGTGAGGTCTAAATGAAAACGATAGAGTGGGTCGATGGAAAAGTTCGATACATCGACCAGACTAAACTCCCGCTCGAGGAAATCTTCATTGACACTGCTGATTATCGCGTGATGGCCGCGGACATAAAGGAGCTGGTGATCCGGGGAGCGCCAGCTATCGGCGTCGCCGCGGGTTTTGCCGTGGCTCTCGGCGCCCTGGAGATACAGGAAAGGGATCGGCAACGGTTCTTGCTGCGGCTCGAGGAAGTGGCGAACGAGATTCGCTCGACCAGACCGACGGCGG
>JAUSEJ010000617.1 GCA_030650265.1 Dehalococcoidia bacterium
CCAGCCAACCTGGCGATCTGCATGATCCCGAGTCCCATGGCGCCCTGCCCCTGAACCACCACCGTGTCACCCAGGGCGATCTCGGCTAAGGCCACCGTCTTCAGACAAGCCGTAAGAGCTTGAATGCAGGCTCCCTCGCCATAGGATATAGTGTCGGGAATCTCGACCAGGCAACTGGCCGGTATTGCCGCATACTCGGCAAAGCAGCCCGGCAGCGTTTCATCCCCTATCGTGCGGACATTCTGGCAGCGATCTTCTTCGCCGGAGCGACAAGCCGGGCAGGCACCACAAGCTAGCCTTGCATTCCACACGGCTACCCTGCTGCCCATTTGCAACGAAGTCACTCCTTCGCCAACGTCGACAACCTCACCCGAGAACTCATGCCCGAAGAGTTGTAATGGCAAAACCCCGCCCTTAAAGAATGTGCTGGTTGCTCCCCCGCCGCCGCTTCCTTCAAACGCCACCACCTCGGTGACGCTGGGTTGAACGACTTTGACCTTGATTAGTACCCAGTCTGGTCGCAGCAACGGCATGGGAACGTCGTCAAGCCTCATGTCACCAGGTCCATAGTATCTCCACGCTTTGATAATTTTCACCCCCTTCCAAAATCAATGTTACCCTTATTTCTGTCGACTAGCGGTCAAGCACTCCAACTTGGCGAAGCGGCGTTTAGCTCGCATATCTATAGATTGCTCAGAATGTCGTCGTAATAGGCTCCCAGAACGCGAAGAGAACCGAAAGGCAGGCCGGTAGACGGTTCTGGCCGTAAGTAGAGTCCTTTCGAGAGATCGTCCACCGCCGCAGCCATAATGACTGGCAGCGGGGCCTGCCAATGCCGGTGGATTGCCTTAGCCATAGCGTCTAAGATGCGATCGTTGATCTGCTGGCAATCCTGAAGGTACATCTTGATCTGCACACCCTTCTTGATCGGGTTTGGCGGGCAACGCAGCGCGTGGTAGAAATGGGCCAATACCATCGTGGCTAGCGGCGTGTCCAACAACTTCTGAAGTGTACGTGCATAGGCGAGCGGATAGGAAATAACCGGCAATATGCCTGGCCGGCTTCCCTGCCCAGTAGCGCCATCGCCAGCAAATAGCATCCCTTCTTCCTCCCAGAGATAGCCAATGCTGCCCATCGTGTGACCCGGTATATGCACTACTCTTAGATTGATACCATTACCCAGGTCCACCAGATCGCCGTCCTTGAGCCGGCGGGCAATATTCTGCTTCTTGAAGCTGTCGCAATATCGGGTCCGCTCCTCATCTATGCGAGACTCACTCCTCAGGCGCAGAGGCGGTCGGTAGAAAAAGTCGAAAGCCTCTCGCGGGTTTTCTACAAGAAACGCGTCATCGTCGTGGATGTAAACCCCGGCCCGAGGGATGGAAAGATTCCCATCGACGTGATCGAAGTGACCGTGTGTGTTGAGGATCAGGTCGATGTCGTCAAGCTTGTATCCATAGCCGGCGAGGTAGGGAGCGATATCGCGTTGGGGCGATGTGGCGATCCCGGTGTCAATAATCGCTTTCCTTTCACCTTCCAGAAAGTAGAGCTTAACGTGGTTGTCTACCCCGTAGTCCGCGCCGATCTGGATCGCCTGCGGGTGAAGTCGCATTCTTTTTCTCCTTGCTCAATGTTACATTTGGCACATCTATGCCACGCAAGCAATGGACGTGATGCCAAATAGTCTGTCTGCTGACATCGATTTGCCGCTTGTTGCCGCGATCATCTTGCCATATCAAGGAGCCTGTTCCAATTGTCTGGCAGTCGAACCTCCTTGCTCACCGGCGGACTCTGCTGATGGTTGTTTGTGTAGCCCTTGACCTGATTGCGTCCGGGGTCGCCCGCCACCACGATCCCTATCCATTCCGGCCAGGGAAATACCGGCAACAGGCGGTCCGGGTCGGATGAAGTTACGTACTCCCTGGAAATGATGCCTGCCTCCGCCAAAGGAGAAATGTCTATCTTGCCTCCGCTGACCTCAAAGTGGTATCTTTCAACCAACCAGGCCGGAATCTTGACGTTTTCGGCCAGATATCGTCTTAGATCGTCTTTCGTCCATCCCCCGCGCGCGAATGCCTGGGCCACTGCGGGAGTCATGACAAGCAGAGGATGCCATCTTCCATACCGCATTCCCGTGCTTGACCAATAAGCCACATCCCCATTTCCCCAAGCGCGAGCGATCGTGTCCGCCATGACGGCGGGATCTTCCCCGGCAACGTAAATAGGTGGACTTATGGCCACGACGCTCTGCACGGTCACCACGTTCTTGCCGGCGTCGAAGCCGCGCTCCTCGCCGAAGGTCTTCCAGCCGACGGCGGCCACCGCGTCCTCGTTCTCTGCCAGGGCAACGTTGAACCCGCCGGCTATGGAACCTTTATCCGTATAAGTCGGCTTTCCCTCGTTGCTTCCGGCGATACGCATCCCGGGAATATTTCGCATGTAGAGTCGCAGGAACCGGCCGATACTGGTGTTAGCCTGGCGCCCGACTCTCATTGCCGAGGCTTCGAAGTTGAAGTTCAGTTCCTTTACTATCGGGCCGCTAACAATGATCAAAGGGTCCCACCCGGGCGTTGAGCCAGCGTCCTCGATTCGCCACACTGGCTCGGAGATGGCTTCCACGATGGCCAGGAGAATGGGCATATACTCTGGCCGGCAGCCCGACATCACCCCATTCACTGCCACATTCCAAACTGTCGCTTCTCGCTTCTCCGGTAGCAGACGGCCCAACACTTCCTCAGGCAGGCGGTCTGTAAAGCGGAGAAACCTTTCCACTCGCTCTAT
>JAUSEJ010000632.1 GCA_030650265.1 Dehalococcoidia bacterium
GGACTCATCCCGATACTCACCCAGTGTTCGTCCCTGAGCCACAGAAACGACAAAATCATCCCTGGCAACGTCGGCCGTCATGACCAGATCCTCGTCAATAGTCTCGATCAGATCGAGTATATCATCCTCGAGAAGCTGCTCCTCCACGGCTAGCGCACCATAGACTATACTGGATGTGTAATGTAAGTCGATCCGACCGACTCTCACGCTGTCTAGCGTGATGATATAGGCCTCCGAATAGGGAGTTCGACATTCTCTTTCAAACTGGTAATCGGGCATCTCAAACCTCCTAAACTAATTTCTAGGTACTATTGGCCGTCTACAAAGGCCTAATCTGGCCATTGCCAAGGATTATCCACTTATAGGTCGTAAGTTCTTTCAGACCCATGGGGCCCCGGGCATGCATCTTCTGTGTACTGATTCCTACTTCGGCGCCTAAACCAAACTGGGCGCCGTCCGTGAATTGGGTACTGACGTTTACGTATACAGCGGCGGCATCCACCTCGGCGAGAAAGCGCATGGCAGCGCTATAGTCTTCCGTGATAATGGCCTCCGAATGCCCGGACCCGTATTCCTCGATATGCGACAGAGCCTCGTCCGCAGAATCGACAACCTTGACCGCCGCGACCAGAGCCAGAAATTCCATTCCCCAGTCAGCGGCTGTAGCGGGAACGACTTTCGGACCATCGCCGGCCAGTCCGGCCAAGATCGCCAACGATCTCTCGTCTCCCCGGATTTCCACGCCCGCCTTCTGCCATTCGGCAGCGATGACCGGCAAGAAGGCAGCGGCCACATCACGGTGGACCAGAAGGGTATCCAGAGCATTGCAGATGGTCGGCCGCCTCACCTTAGCATTATATACCACTTTCACAGCCATCTCAAGGTCAGCCAACCTGTCCACGTAGGTGTGACACACCCCTATGCCGCCCGTCACCACGGGCATAGTGGCGTTCTCGACGACGAATTTTATGAGCCCGGCGCCGCCTCTGGGAATCACCAAATCGATCGCATCACGCATCTTGAGCAATTGACCCACCAGTGCTCTATCCGTCGATTCGAGGAACTGCACGGCGCCCACCGGCACTCCCGCGATCTCGCACGATTCGCTCATCACTCTGGCCAGGACGCTGCTGGACCTGATGGCCTCCTTGCCACCGCGGAGGACGACGGCATTACCGGACTTCAAGCATAGAGCGGAGATATCTATGGTCACATTAGGTCGACTTTCGTAGATAGAGGCGATGACGCCCAAAGGAACCCGTCTATGCCCGACCTGCATCCCATTAGGCAGGGTGCGCATGTCGAAGATCTCGCCCACAGGATCGGGCAGCTTGGCCACGGAGCGCACGTCATTGGCAATCCCTTGGAGACGGGCTGGCGATATCAGCAGACGATCCAGCATGGCTTCACCCATGCCACCGGCCTTAGCCTCGGCGTAGTCCGCCTGGTTTGCCGTCAGTATCTCATCCTGCCTTGTCTCCAAAGAATCGGCCGCCGCCAGAAGCGCCATGTTCTTCGCCTCGGTCGATAGATGCGCCATTCGTTTCGAAGCCGCTTTCGCCGCCATAACCTTTAATCGGACTTCGTTTTCCGCCACGCCAGTTGCACCTCCGCCGTACTCGTAGGGGCGAACGACCGTTCGCCCAAAAGTTGGTTATCCAAGACTATGGTCGCATCCCTGCCACACCTGCTGGGCGAACAGACGTTCGCCACTACAGTCTATTCGCACCACTAGTTGTCCGCTAAGACAACGAGATTATTTCTGTGTACTATCTCATCGCCGTACTCATAGCCCAGCACTTCCGCGATGTGATCCGAGTGGCGTCCCTTGATCAAAGCGAGATCGGCATGTCCATAATTTGCGATACCAAAGGCGAGCTTTCTCCCCTCGGTGTCAACCACGGTAACACTGTCCCCTCGCTGGAAGTTCCCTCGCAGATCCACTATGCCCGCCGGCAGCAGGCTCTTCCCCTGGCCCATCAAGGCCTTTCTCGCCCCATCGTCCACGACGATAACGCCTTTTACCGAGAGACCGCTGAGCATCCACCGCTTGCGGCTTTCCAAACGATCTTCCCGGGGGGAAAAGTAGGTGCCTACCCTTTCGCCCCGAACGAGACGCCCGATGACGTCTGTCTCCCGACCGGCAGCGATCACCACTCCGACCCCCGAACAGGTGGCCAGACGCGCCGCCTCGATCTTCGTCGCCATGCCACCTCTTCCCAGATCACTTCCGACTCCGCCGGCCAGACTCTCGATCCCGGCATCGACCCGCTCAACGTAAGGGATTCGCTGCGCGTTAGGATCGACTCGCGGATCCGCAGTATACAGTCCGTCCACGTCGCTAAGAATGATCAAGAGGTCGGCGTCCACCAGGTTAGCCACCATCGCCGACAAATTGTCGTTGTCGCCGAACTTCGCCTCAGCAATCTCGTCCACGGCCACCACGTCGTTTTCGTTGACAATGCCGACGACCTTTAGCTCGATCAGGGCTAGAAGAGTATTGCGGGCATTGAGGTAACGCAATCTATCCGAAAGATCGGCTCTGGTCAAAAGCGTCTGCGCCACGATAATACCATGCCAGCTAAAAAGCTGGTCGTACGCGTACATCAGGCGGCTCTGACCTACCGCGGCGAGGACCTGTTTGAAGGGAATCCCCTTGATATCCTGCTTAACGCCCAGCCGGTGTCGGCCCGCGGCAATCGCCCCGGAGGAGACAAGGATCACCTCAATGCCCCGACCATGAAGCCGGGCAATCTGGCCGACGAGGCTGGCCATCATCTCCAGGTCAAGACGATCAGTGCCAGCCGTCAGGAGATTCGTCCCAACCTTGACCACCACCCGCTGATACCGATCGGGCAAGCTCTGTTCCGGTTTCATCCAATCCTCTTGAGAAACGCATTGTAGGTTTATCGAAGTGCCGCCATTATAGCAGGTAAGCGTATCGCGAGCAAACAAAGGAAAGAGCAAAAATTCAGATGTAAGGCGACGGATTATGGATGACCACAGACGGTTGATGCTTTGTCTCAAGGCGGGCAATTTCAACAACTAGTCGATTAGCATCGTAACCAAGATTCACCGTCGGAGCGGAGCTTTTGAATTAGACGCCTTCCCACTCGTCATGACTTATGCCCGCCTCACGCAAGATGCGGGCGAGCAAATCACGACTAATGTCCCCTTGATGTGGGTTGGGAATCCTGAGCTTGAGCGTGCCCTTGATCATGAAGGCATGCCGCGTCCCGGCGATTGGGCCAACGAAGCCCAGTTCTCGAAGAGTGCGAACGAGGTCGCGGTGACTGATCGGGCCGAATGGTGGCACTAGGCGACATCCCGAACGTTCAGGTCGACGCCATCAAACGCTGGAAGCCGATGGCCTTGGCGAAGGGCGAGGACGATCCAATCTTCGAGGACCTCTTGCAGTTCATCCCGGCATGATTCGAGAGTTGAGGCAGTCGCCCACACCCCCTGAAAATCGGGGATGTTGCCATAATAAGTACCTTCCTCCGGCAGGAGCTCGTATCGGGCATGCCTCATGGCAATTCGAACATAATCGGTCAGCATGTGTTTCTCTCCTGGCCTGCTCAGCGTCAGCCTGCAACGGCTCTCGACTCAGCGTCGTACTCTGGCTTTACCTGTACTTATCCTACCACGGCTGAGCAGTTTTTTCAAGAGACACGAAATCACCGTGACGACGGTAACGTTCATTGGGTAGCTAGTCAAGCTGTCTGTGGCCCGACCTATACTCCTATTGATGGCATCAGCGAAAGGCGTTTGGATCGCGAAAGGCGCGAAATGGTGCGAAAGGCGCGAAAGCGAGAGGGTCGTGCGTTTCGTGTCGTTTCGTGCTCTTCGTGGTCCAAACGTTTCGTTACTCTGTCATGAACATAGTTCACTTGGTCCTGACGCACCAGTCGGTGATGTTGAGGAACCGGAAGCTGGGATCGAAGATTATGCCATGGTCGGACCCTTTCACCATAGCATCGATGGCTTAGACGTAGGATAGTAGAGCAGGATGCTGTGTGAGAATACTGCCAGATTGGCTTTCCCCCGTTATGACGATAATACCAACTCCGGATGAATAGTTATGGTCACCGACAACGAGACCGAGTCGGTCTGGTGCGGTTGTGAATCATAGTGAGTTGGAATGATCTGTGGCGGACAATTCCCCGGTAGAGCCAGCATTTCTGGAAAGTGGCCAGGCTTCTAAATCGATGTTCAGGAGACCCGCCGCAAACCCTTCATTATGAAGCCAAGCAAGGTCACTGCCATTAGCTGTTTGTAGGCAGCCACATACTTCGTCTT